>NZ_JAQNCQ010000374.1:0-42662 GCF_028368005.1 Geitlerinema sp. CS-897
CCTCTCCCCCTCCCGACTTCACCGTCGCCATCTGTACTTATAACGGCGAAACTCGTCTTCCCGAGGTTCTCGACGCTCTCCAGCAACAGGAAGGAACGGAGGAAATCGCCTGGGAAGTGTTGGTGGTGGACAACAACAGCGACGATGGCACGCCGGATGTGGTAAACCAGTATCGTAAAACCTGGGGGCGATTGCGATACGTTCGCGAACCGAAGCAGGGAACGGCTTACGCCAGACAGCGGGCGATCGCAGCGGCGAACAGTCCCGATTTGGTGGGATTTCTCGACGACGACAACATCCCGGCGAAAGACTGGGTGCGTCAAGCCTACGAGTTTGGCTGTCAACATCCCGAAATTGGGGCGTATGGGGGAAACATTCATGCCAAATTGGATGAAGAGCCGCCGGAGTATTTCGATCGCCTCAAAATCCTCTTAGCCGTGTACGATCGCGGAGATCGACCCTTTTGCTACGCCCGCGATCGCAAACCTCGCATCGTTCCCGCCGCCCCCGGTTCGGTGGTTCGCAAACAAGCTTGGCGGGATTGCGTTCCCCAGCGACTGCTGTTACAGGGACGAGATGAAAAAAACAAAACTTATATCGGGGCTTGTGAGGATTTGGAAACGCTTTTTTATATTCAAAACAGCCGTTGGGAAATTTGGCATAATCCCAAAATGACAGTGTTTCACCATATTCCTCCCCATCGCCTCGAACGGGAGTATCTCCTCAAAATTTCTCGTACTTCAGGATTGTCGAATCACGCTCTGAGGACTGCCCGACTGTTTCCCAGACACCGTTTTTTAATGGTTTTTACGATTCCATTTTATTGGATTTCAGATACCTTAAAATTAATCATTTTTTGGATAAGATATCAGCATCAATTTTCAAAAAATATTTTTAAGGCTTGTGAATTTCAATCTCGTATCGGTCGATTTTTGAGTCCGTTTTTTATTGTTTTTTAATTAAAACTCTATCGAGAGACGCTATGAAAATTGCTTACGTGACCATGTACGACGTTCTCAATCGCGAAAGCTGGCCGAAAACCCAGTTAGGAATGTGTCAAGCTGGGTATTCCATCGCCCAAAACTTAGAAATATTAGGCTGCGCGATCGCCTACGTGGGAGGACTCCGTAAAAAACCCTCGATCGTGACGAAATTAAAATGGGAATATTATCGGCGATCGCAAAACCGAGATTACTACCGCTGGGCGGAACCTGCGATCGTCAAAGATTTCGCCCAACAGATCGATCGCCAACTCCAAGATCGCGAGTTCGATGTGATTCTCTGCGGAGAGAATGCTCTTCCTCTCACCGATTTAAAAGTTTCTAAACCGCTCGTTTTATGGACAGACGCACCCTTGGCGGCGTTAATTAATTACTATCCTTATTTAAGCAATCTCTGTCAAGAAACGCGAGATAATATTTATACGTTTGAAAAACGCGCTCTCGATCGCTGTCAGAGAGTAATTTACGCCTCAGAGTGGGCGGCACAAAATGCCATCGAAACCTACAACCTCCCCAAACACAAAGTTCGCGTCGTTCCTTGGGGAGCGAATTGGGACGTACCGACAACTCGGCGAGAAATCGAACTAGAAATTTCGCGGCGATCGAGTCAATCTTGTAATTTGTTATTTTTAGGTGTTGAATGGGATCGCAAAGGAGGGGAAATCGCGTTAGAGGTCACTCGAACTCTCAATAACATGGGTTTGAACGCAACGTTGACGATTGCAGGAAGTCCGCCTAAATTGCCCCTTCCTGAATTTGCTAAATATGTCGGCTATTTGAATAAAAATACAAAATACGGACGAGAAACATTAAAAATTCTTCTCGAAACTTCTCATTTTTTAATTCTTCCCACACAAGCCGAATCCTATGGCATGGTATTTTGTGAAGCTCACCAATTCGGATTACCTTGTTTGACCACAAACGTCGGTGGCGTTCCCTCGATCGTGCAACATGGCATTACCGGATTTACGTTTCCTAAAGATGCCGAGATTTCTCGCTATTGCGATGCGATTTTTAAAACGTTTAACGATTCGAGTGGATATTATAAAATGGCGATGGCTGCGTTCGATCGCTATGAAAAACTATTAAACTGGCAAAGTGCCTGTCAAACAGTCAAGAGTATTTTACAAGAATTAATATAAACACCAGATCCCCGGCATCTCAAAGATGCCGGGGATCTAGCCGATACTCCATTCTTTCAACAGCGGTTTAGCCAACCCTGACAAACCCCTCTCTGTGTCCTCTGTGTCTCTGTGGTGAAGACTTCTTGAAACCCAGCTTATCGGCAATCATAAAAGTAAAACTGTCAATGAATTCAAAAAAAACTTAATTTCAATGCCAAATCTCGCCTATTTAACCGAATTCGATCTCACAAACTTTAATCCACAACACTGTCCGAGAGACAAACTAGGACATTGGGGAAAGTGCGATCGCATCTATCGCGCCTTAACCCATCCCAAAACCCCAATCTATCCCGTCGGAAATCTCGATAAAACCCGAGAACGTACCGCCATTCTTCCCAAAGTCAAACGCCGCGTTTATCAAACCCTATTCAAAACTCAATATTTCACCTGGACAGAACCGAAATTCAATCAAAACTATGCCCGACAATTTCAAGAAAAGCTGAATAAATTCAATACAAATATCGATATTCTTTTGACTTCAGACAGTAATCTAATCGCCTATCTCGACAGTCCCAAACCCTTTGCAATTTGGACGGATACCCCCTACGCCGGACTCACCAACTTTTACCCAGCTTATCAAAATCTTTGCCACGAAACCCAAAAACAGCTTTACAACATGGATCGATTGGCGTTAAACAAATGCCAGTGGATTTTTTTCGCCTCGAATTGGGCAGCAAATATCGCTATCAAAACCTATCAGCTTCCTCCCGAAAAAATTCATATCGTTCCCTTTGGCGCAAATTTCGACGTAAACCCTCAACTAAAAGACATCGAAGCGGCGATCGCCTCGCGTCCGCAAACCCCCTGTAAACTTCTATTTCTCGGTGTCAATTGGGTTCGCAAAGGAGGAAACCTCGCTCTCGACGTCGCCAAAACCCTCGATCGCCACGGAATCCCCACCGAACTGACGATCGCCGGATGTCGTCCCCCCAGAGAGACCTCTCTTCCACACTTCGTTCGCTGCGTGGGATTTCTCGATCGCACTATAGAAAGCGATCGTCAAACCCTCGATCGCCTCTTCGCCGAATCCCACTTCTTTATACTTCCCTCCACCGCCGAATGTTACGGCCATGTTTTCTGCGAAGCCAACGGGTTCGGCGTTCCCTGTCTCGCCAGCGATGTCGGCGGAATTCCGACGATCGTTCGCGACGGAATCAACGGAAAAACCTTCCCCCTAGACGCCTCCCCCTCCGACTACTGCGACTTTATCGCCGAAGTCTTCTCCACCCCCAACCGCTATCGCAGCTTAGCATTATCCGCTTTCAACGAATACCAAACCCGCCTCAACTGGGATGTCGCAGCGAAGCGGGTTCGGGAGATTTTGATGAGGAGATGAAGAGGTGGGGTAGGGTGTGTGACGCGGCCGAAAAATTCGGCTGAAATCCGGTCAATGAGACCTTACCGCGTCACGTACCGCCTCCACACAACACCAATTAAACCGCTTTATTCGTCAACTGGGTGAGAACCTGGTTCGATCGCATCACGAACTGCTTCATTCCCTCCGCATCGAAACCTTTCTGAGACATCAACGCCAAATCGTAGACGTGATGACAAATCAAATTCGCCAACTCCGCAGACGGCGAACTTCCCTCAGAAACGATCGCACCCTGACTCAACGACGCTAAATTTTGAATCATCGGGTGAGACGTGTTGACGACCAAAATATGCTCTTCAGGAAACTCCGCTTTTTCCTGTTGCAACATCGCCGTCATATCCCGCAAGCGACGCATGGCTTCCGGTAACAACACCATCGCCGGAGGCGTACCTTGAGGATCGTCGGCTTTCAGCGATTCCGTCCGAATCGTCAATTTCGGCTTGTTCAACGCTTTCTCGAACAGTTCCTTAATCTGTTCGCTGCGGGTTTTATTGGTGTTGGGATCGACGATTTCCGTATCTTTGTCTTGGCTGACGAGATTTTCGTCGAGTTCCGAATCCACCCGAGAAAACTTCACCTCAGAGCGATCGCGTTCCAAATACCCGATGAAGTGAGTGTCGATGAACGAATCGAGATAGAGAACTTCCAAACCTTGGCTTTTATGAAGTTCCACATACGTCGCTTGCGACGCCGGATCGGTGCAGTAATAGACTCGATTTTCGTGGCGTTTCTGATTGCGTTCGAGGTACTCCTCTAACGTGGTGTAAGACTCGCCATCGTAGACGATTCCACCTTCAGCCGAAACATCTTGCCACGCATCTCCTTCTGTTTCCACTTGAACGGTGGGTTTCTCCTCATCGCTACCGCTCAAATTCGCCGTCGTGCGATAAATCAGAATATCTTCGACTTGCTTTTTAAACTTCTCGTCGTTGATATATCCGAACTTGACAAAGGTTCCCAAATCTTTCCAGCATTTGACATACTGGTCTTTGTCTTCCTGGTACAGTTCTTTGAGGCGATCGGCGACTTTCTTCGCGATGAAATCGGCGATTTTGCGAACCTTGCGATCGACCTGTAACGCCGACCGAGAAACGTTGAGGGGAATGTCGGGACTGTCGATGACGCCGCGCATCGGCATCAAAAACTTGGGAACGATTTCCTCGCAATGGTCGCTAACGAAAACCTGGTTGCAGAACAATTTAATATTGCCCTGGGTGACATCGACATCCGGTTTCAGTTTGGGGAAATAGAGAATTCCGTTAATCTCAAACGGGTAATCTGTTTTCAGGTGAACCCACAACAGCGGTTCGTCTTGGAACGGGTACAAATAGCGGTAAAATTCGAGATAATCTTCGTCGCTGAGGTTTTGAGGGGACTTGCGCCAAATGGCTGCTTGTTGGTTGAGAACTTCCCCTTCAAATTCGATGGGAACCGGCATGAAATCGCAGTAGGTTTTCACCAGTTGGCGAACGCGAGAAGATTCTAGATATTCCGTTTCCTCGTCTTGTAACGTCAGGGTCACGGTGGTTCCGACTTCAGTGCGATCGCTGTCCGTCAACTCGAATTCCGGCGAACCGTCGCAAGTCCAGTGAACCGCTTGTGCGCCATCTTTGTAAGAACGCGTGTCGATTTCGACGGTTTTGGCCACGATGAACGAGGAATAAAACCCGAGACCGAAATGGCCGATAATCGGTTGGTCTGCGCCACCTTGATATTTTTGCACGAATTCTTCGGCACTGGAGAAGGCGACTTGGTTGATATATTTTTTCACCTCGTCAGCAGTCATCCCGATTCCTGTATCGGTGACGGAGAGGGTTTTCTTATCTTTATCGACGGTAATGGTAATTTTAGGATTGTCCGTGTCGCCGTCGTATTCTCCCGCAAACGCCACCATTTTTAACTTTTCGATCGCATCGACGGCGTTGGAGACGAGTTCCCGCAAGAAAATCTCATGTGCGGAGTAGAGAGATTTCTTGATAATCGGGAAGATGTTCTCGGTATGGATTGTAATGTTGCCTTTCTCGAGGACAGTCATAGTACCGTTAGATGAAGGTAAACGTTGCTTCGATCTTTATCTTCTGAGATTTTCGGCCGTTGAGCTTCAGGCGTTCTCCGTCCCCATCGATTCGGTTTTCCCCACCTTTTCCTTAAAACGAGGCGATCGCTGCGTTAGGTGTCGGCGTGGCTGGGAGGGGAAGACGGAAGATCGATGTAGAGGTGAGACAGTCCGGCTTCGGCGATGCGATCGAAGACGTATTGCTTTTGGTCGTCATCGAAGACGCGATCGAAGCGATCGGACTTCTGCGGTTGAATGGCTTGAGAGACTTTATGCTTCCATTTTTCGCGATCGCGCAACAGCGACGCGGAAGTCGTTTGGTAGTTCGTCAGCATACTCGGGTCGAAGGGAACCCCCAAAAACTCGCAGAGGGGAACGAGAACGGCTTCGGGATCGCAGACGAGGTCTTCGTAACGCACTAAATAATGATTCTCTTTTTGAGAATAGGTTAAACTCCGCTGTGCCGTTTCGATCCAGCGATCGACGCAGTAGTCTAAACTACTCGCGCCTTTCCACCACTTCGGATACTGACGAGACACTTCGTACATCGACGCCGCAACTTCCGGTCCGTTGCGAATAATATGAATGACTTTTGCATTCGGAACGTAGCGTTCGATTTCGTCGAGATGGTCGATATGTTCGGGCGTTTTTTCGACAATAACGCTTTTTTGAGATTCCCAAGCTAAATCGTGAAGCAACCCAAAAAATACGCGTGTATACCACCCAATCCAACCCACTTTAGGCAACCGCCGAGCCATCTCGGGTCGGTTGAGATCTTTGGTAAAAAAGGCTTCGAGAACGGGGTAGAGTTGTCGGGAAACAATTTTGTATTTTTTTCGCCTCGGTTCTCGATGGGGTTGCAAAAAAATAAAATATTTCGTTTCTGGAAACGACATAATTTTCGGATGAGCCGCCAATAGACTTTGGAGCAGTGTCGTCCCCGATCGCGGACAGCCAACCACAAATACTGTTGGTTTTGCTTTAAAAAAACTTAACATCAAGATCCGAATTTTTCCCGATTTCAATTTATATAATTGCACGTAAGATCGTGGAAGAGTGCATCTTTTAACTTTAACTCCAAGATCTACAGCGAAATCCGAAGAGAACGTGCGAACTTCAACTTGTTTTCTGCCCGCATGACCTTAACGTCTGTCATTATCGCCAGCGATCGCGACGAGATCTCTCTTCTCCACGAGACCCTCGACTCTGTTTTACACCAAACGATCGCCGAGCAGCTCGAAGTGATTCTTCTCCACCGGAAAACCGAGGATAACGGTTCGGACTGGCTCTCCACGATCGACGACTCGCGCGTGCGCGTGGTGTCTGCGGGAAACCGAGATCGGGTCAGTTGTTGGAATCTCGGACTTCGAGAAGTTTCGGGAGACACCATCGCCTTCATTACAGTCGGCGATCGCTGGACTCCGGACAAACTCGAACGACAACTCGACGCCCTCGCCAACCATCCCGAGGCGGAACTCGCCTACAGTTGGGTCGAATTCGCCGACGAAACCCTCACCTGGAAAAACCGCCACCAGGAACTTCAGGGGAACCTCTGGCCGTACCTGCTGGTGTGGGATTTCCTCGAAACCCCCTCCAATCCCCTCGTTCGCAAAACCGCCTTCAACGCCGTGGGAGAGTTCGACGAAAACCTCAACACGGCTGCGGTATGGGATATGGGGTTGCGGTTGGCCCGTCAGTTTCCCTTCGCCTGCGTTCCCCACGTCGATGTGGTTCGTGGAGACTGGGGCGATCGTCGCGACTTGCAACAGTGGGAAACCGACAGTCTCGCCGTCCTCGATCGCGCCTTCGCCGGAGAAACCGAATCGATTCAGTCGCTCCATTGGAAAAGCCAGACCAATCTCTACAAACATCTGGCATACTGGGCGTTTCGCCGTCCGTTCGTTCCCAAAAACCGCGAACTCGCCTCTCGCTATTTGCGCTATCTGGCCGAGAGCGATCCGGCATTTCGGGACGAATCGGAGTTCGTCAGTGCTGCCCTTCTCGCCGCCAACTCGAACTTAGACGAAGATTGGTTGACGGAGGTGGGAAAAACCTTCGATCGCAGCTTTTTTCTCGAGGCGATCGCGCGATCGCCCTACCCGAAAATCTCCGTCGTCGTCCCAGCTTACAACTGCGAAACGACCGTCAGAGCGACCCTCGACTCCCTCTTCAACCAGACCTTTAAAGACTTTGAAGTTCTCGTCGTCGATGACGGTTCGACCGACAAGACCCTTGAAATCTTACGTCTCGTTGAAGACCCGCGTTTGAGGATATTTTCCTATCCCAACGCAGGGCCCTCTGCCACCCGAAATCGTGGGTTCAACCAAACCCTTGGCAAATACATATCATTTCTCGACGCAGACGACCTCTGGATACCCGACAAACTTGCCGCACAATTCAACGCCTTAGAAGCCAATCCCGATGCAGCAGTAGTCTATAGTTGGACAGATTACATTAACGAGGCGGGACAATGGATTCGAGCCGGGAGTCACTTAACCGTCAATGGTGATGTTCTCTCCCACCTGTTGATTGGGGATTTTTTAGAAAACAGTTCTAATGCTCTGATCCGTCGTGAAGCCGTAGAAGCCATCGGTGGTTTTAACGAAGCGTTAATCAGCGCTCCTGACTGGGATTTTTTCCTGCGTCTAGCCGAACGATTTTTATTCATCTGCGTTCCCCAAGCTCAAATCTTGTATCGTTTGAGACTACAATCAATGGCTGCCAACGTCGTCCGTCACGAACGTTACTGCTTAGAAGTCCTCGATCGCGCCTACCGTACCGCACCCCAAGCCTTTCAATCCCTGCAATCGCGGAGTTTGACCAACCTCTATCACTATCTCACCTATCGCGCCCTACAACCCCCCTGGACGGCCGAAACTTGCCAAGCTGTCGTCGGCTTCGTCGAAAAAATTCGCCACCACGACCCCTTTGCCTCCGAATACAGCCATCTCCTCGCCAATATCGCCGCAGCTGCCACGGTTCACAGTAACCTATCCCGTCCCATTGCCCAGCGACTTTACCCCGACACCGATCCGGGGTTTCGTACTGAAGATCTGTTTCAATACACGCGATCGCACCCCTATCCCGCGATCTCGGTGATTATCCCGGCCTACAACGCTGAAGACACCATCGCAGAAACCATCGACACCGTTTTACAACAAACCTTTACAGATTTTGAAATTATCGTCATCGATGACGGATCGAGCGATCGCACCGTCGAAGTGATAAAAAGTATCGACGACCCGCGCGTCAACGTGTTTTCCTATCCCAACGCCGGCCAAGGTGAAAGTCGCAATAGAGGCGCCTGTCACGCTCAGGGAGAATTTTTTGCCTTCCTCGACGCCGACGACCTCTGGACGCCCCACAAACTTGAAGATCTCTATAACGCCATCGTTAAGTGGGAACAACCAAGCGACCCCGAACGGCAATATGAAAACCGCAAACCCGCCGTCGCCTACAGTTGGGTCGATTGGATCGACGAAGACGGCAAGTACATCGCACGGGGATGCGATTATACTTGCAATGGGTACATCTATCCCAAGTTATTGCTGAGTGACTTCATCGCAGGCGGCTCCAACGTTTTAATGTGGCGGGGTGCCTTTTACCAAGTACAGGGATTCAACCCGGATTTCCCACCAGCCGAAGATCGCGATATGTGGCTGCGTCTGGCGGAAAAATTCCATTTCGTCGCCGTCGAAAAACCGCACTTGCGTTACCGCCAAGTTCCAACCTCCCAATCAGCCAACGTCGAACGCATGGAGCGATCGCAGTTACGGGTACTCGCAGCGGCGTTTCGTCGCGCCCCGACGCAACCGCCCTTTGTCGAAGATCCCGATATCCTACCTGCCTACGAGCGACAAACCTACGCCAATTCCTATAAATACCTGACGTTTAAAGCCCTCGATGGCGAACCCACCCAAGCCAGAGGAAAGTTAGCGGCTCGGTTGTTTTGGACGATCTTAAAAAACGAGCCGCAGTTGTGGCAAGAGCGACGGTTTGTCTTAAAGTTTTGGTTGCGAATTGCAGCGACAGCGTTCCTTCCGCCCGCGTGGACGCAACGCATTCTCGATCGCTTTCCCACCTTTCCCAAACTGCATCGCGAACTCTTGTTTTATACCAAAATGGACGCCATCGTAGATAACTAGATTATGGGCAGTCAAAGCATTCACATTTGTACACGATCGATCGTGAGACACAGGATTCGAGAACTCGGGGAACGAATACGGTTTGTCCTGACTGTCTCGTTCCGACCCGCAGCAGCGTATTTGCGATGGGGGCGCTTCCTCGAAGCCGCCCAACGGGAGACACAAGCAGAACTCGCTTATCGCAAAGCACAAATCCACAACCCTAGCGATTTCACGACAACTCGCGCTCTAATCGATTTATTAAAACGGCGAGAGGCTTGGAACGACATCGCAGAGGTTTACCTACAAGCCTTAGCGGCACAACCCAAAAAACGCTGGTGGTACGAAGGTCAGCTTTGGACAACTTTAGAACGTACCGGACAGCTTCCGGCTGCTGCCGAACGGTTACAGAAAGCCGTACAGAACGTCCCCGATAACTTCGTAGTTCGTCTCAACCTCGCTGAAACCCTGACTCGACAGGGCGATCTCGACGGTGCGATCGACTGTTACGAAACCGCCAATCGTATGAAGTTTAAATGGTCGTATCCGAATTTAGTTTGGCGTCCCCAGCAATTTCTCGAACCTCGCTTTATTATTATTGGGGCTGCCAAGTGCGGTACGAGTTCTCTCTACTCGTATTTAGCCGCACATCCCAAGGTCTTGCCTGCAGCCGTTAAGGAAATTAATTTTTGGTCGCAACGGTTCGATATTCTGAGAGAGAGCCAGCCCGATCGAAGTTTAACTTGGTATCTGGCGCATTTCCCCGCCGTCGCTGAAACGGAAGGATTTGCCACCGGAGAAGCGAGTCCGAGCTACTTTGCCTCTCCAGAAGCCCCTAAACGCTTGTACGAAGCTTTTCCCAAGGTTCGACTGGTAGTTTTACTGAGAAATCCTGTCGATCGAACCATTTCCCAGTATTACGACCGAGTCCGTCGCCACCAAGAACACCGACCTATCGATCGGGCGATCGAAACGAGTTTGTCAGGTCAGTTCGCGACGGAGTCCGAATCCTTTTTAGCAGATATATATTTGCGACACAGTCGTTACAGCGAACTTTTGCGAAACTGGTGGAATTGGTTCCCTCGCCATCAAATTCAGGTGATTCGCAGCGAAGATCTTTTCGAGAGACCTAACGAGATTGCTAACAGCGTATTTGACTTTCTAAATCTGCCGAGTTGTCATAAAAATACGTATCATCAATACAATGCTGGAAGTTATCCAAGCACCGATCGCTCGATTCGCAAACAGCTCATGTCTTACTTTAAGTCAGATATCGAACAACTCGAATTGGATCTCGGTCGAACGTTTCATTGGTAGCGATCCTTCTCAGTTTGAGCGTCTCTCTTCATTCAGCGTCTAATCTATAACACTCATGACTATGCTTCAATTGAAAACCTATCTCAAACATTTTTTTAAGCCAAGGCAAAAGCTTCCCCTCGCCGTAAGATTGCTTTTTTTTCGTTTCGATGTTCGCCTACACCCACGAGATCCCTGGAAAAATTACTATTTAGCGAAAACGCTGTTACAGCTTCGACGTTGGCAGGACGCTGAATTTTATTACCGTCGTGTTACCGAACTCGATAGTTCTATTGCTCTGGCTCATCACGAGTTAGCAGACGTATTGCAGGCACAAAGTCGTTTTTCCGAAGCCGAATTAGCATATCGTCACGCTCTCGAGTGCAACGATCGATTTTTTTGGTCGTATCACAATCTCGGTGATGCACTGCGGAAACAAGAAAAATGGTCTGAAGCCGCTGAGGCTTACGAAAAAGCCTCGCATTTGAATGCCAACTTTTTGCCGACTTACGAAAATTGGAGTCAGGTGGCTGTTCGTGCTCGACGCTGGGAAGATGCGATTCTTGCCTATCGGCGAATTTTAGAATTTCAATCTGATAGCTTTCAAATTTTTTATGATTTGGCAGGATTGCTACTAAGATGCAATCGCACATCAGAAGCAGCCGAGGTATATTTAAAAACGATCGAACTCGATTCAACATTTCCTTGGTTTTACCATCATTATTTTTGGCGAACGCTCGAGGCTGAAGGCAAGCTACAAGAAGCTGTTAATTGTTATCAAAATGCTCTTAAAAAATATCCTGATTCTATGGAGATTTATGTTAACTTGGGAGAAGCACTAACTCATCAAAAGAAAATTCCAGAGGCAATTACGTATTATCGAAAAGGCTTGCGTCGTCAGCTCCAAAACGAACGCCCAGAAGTATTAAAAAATAAATGGGAGCCTGAAAAGATGCGCCAGCCTGATTTTATCATCTTAGGCGCTCAGAAGGCGGGAACTAGCTCTCTCTATTTTTACTTAAGTAAAAATCCCAAAATATTGCCACCACTGCGAAAAGAGTTAGAGTTTTGGTCTTGGAAATTCCATCGCGGAATCGATTGGTATTTATCGCAATTTCCTCCCTTAACACCAGACTCTCAATTTTTAACCGGTGAAGCCTGCCCCGGATATCTTGATTTTCAGAACGCTGCCGAACGTCTTCATGAATATTCACCGAGTACGAAGTTTATTATTTTGCTGAGAAATCCTGTCGATCGAGCTGTTTCCCACTATTACCATTGGATACGTCGCCATCAAGAAGATAGACCCTTCAAAACTGCGATAGAACAAAAGATCGGGGAGATTGAAAAGAAAGGAACGGTTTGGAACCAACATAGCAATTATGTTGCTCGTGGGATATATATTGAATTTTTAAAACATTGGTTCTCTATATTTCCACGAGAAAAATTCCTGATCCTACAGAGTGAAGACTTTTATAGCAATCCCGCCCAAAGTCTCGAGGATGTTGATAATTTTTTAGGCATTCCTGTGTCTACACTTTCGAGCTATAAAAAACACAATGCAGGATCTTATTCTCCAATCGATCCGGGCGATCGAAAATATCTTAGTGATTTTTACAAGTTCTATAACAAAGAACTTGAGGAATTACTAGGTATTCAGCTCAACTGGACTTGATAGATTTTTTGTTGTTACAAAAAAAATAAAAATCGTGACTTTCCAAAAAATTAAATTTCACAGCTTAAAATTTCTGTACGATACAGCAATTTTAATCAGATATAAGCCTTCACTTTTTTATCAAAAGCTTGGAAAGCTTTGGCATGAAATTGGAGAAGTAGAACGCGAGATCGAAGCTTATCGCCATGCCAGTCGTATCGATCCCCAAAATGCTGAATTACATCGTTATTTGGGGGACTTATTTTCTCGGAAGAAGCAATGGCATGAAGCTGCACAGAGCTATAGAGCTGTAACTCAGATCGATCCTAACGATTTTCAGACTTATCAGAATCTTGGAGACGTGCTGTTGTCACAACAAAAATGGCTAGAGGCTGAAAAGGCGTATCAAAATGCTATACAACTTAACAGCAATTTATTTTGGGCGCATCAAAAGCTTGGCGATGTACTCATCAAACAAAAAAAGTGGTTAGATGCTGAAAAAGCATATCAAAATGCCATCCAACTTAACGATACATTTTTCTGGTCGCATCAACAGCTCGGACTAGCACAATTCAGACAAGAGAAATGGCAAGCAGCAGAAGTAGCATTCCGTCGCGCCCTTCAACTCAACACTGATATTCCCGCAACCTACGCAAAACTCGGAACAGTTTTGGCACAACAGCAACAGTGGATCGCAGCACTCTCTGCTTACATCGATAGTGAAAAAAGACGCTCGAAATCTAACAGCGAGTATTTAGAAAAACTCATAGAATACCGACAGCAAATCGAACAGCAGTCAGATTCTTGGGAAACTTACCGTAGTCTTTTCTATGACCTTGGAAAACAGAAAATTTGGAAGGGTGCAGTGGCGGCATTTTGGCAAGCCATCAAACGTGAACCCGAGTATGGGTGGTGGCGGTACGAGCGTTTGTGGAAGCTAACTGCTAAATACTATCGTTTGTCGGAATTCGAGCAACACTTCAAAACAAGTATTGCGAACTTCCCCGACAATCTCGATAGTTATCTTAACCTAGCTGAAGTTCTGACTCGCCAAAATCGAATGTCCGAAGCGATCGATTGCTATCGCAGCTTCTCGAAACGCGAAATCTTTAAACGCTATCCCAATCTGCCCCCCGAAACTTCCCTAAAAGCTCCTCGTCCAGATTTTATTATTATTGGCGCTCAGAAGTGTGGCACAACCTCTTTATATTACTATCTCAACGAACATCCAAACCTGTTTCTGTCGCTAAACAAAGAAGTTCATTTTTGGTCGATTAATTATGAAAAAGGATTAGATTGGTATCTCGCGCATTTCCCCCCCGTTCCTGAGTCAGAATATTTGTTGACGGGTGAAGCCAGTCCAACCTATTTAGACTTCCCCCAAGCCGCCGATCGCTTGTCTCGAGAGTTTCCCAACATGAAACTAATTGTCTTGTTACGGAATCCCGCCGATCGCGCTATATCCCACTATTACCATTGGGTGCGACTGGGGAAAGAAGATCGATCGCTCGAAACTGCGATCGAAAGCCAACTTCAAGAGATCTCTAACCTCGATAATTTTTTCGGTTTGCGGGATAACTACATCGCCCGAGGAATCTACCTTGATTTTTTTAAACACTGGATGCAGCTTTTTGCCAGAGAACAGTTTCTCGTTATCGAAACTGAAACATTCGATCGCGATCCTTGCACCACTCTCCAAACCACCCACAAATTTTTAGGTGTTTCTCCCCTTGCCCTTAAAGAATACGAACGATACAACAGTAGCGCCTACAGCTCCAATCACACAGAAATTCGGCAAAAGCTGGCAGAATTTTATCGTCCCCACAACCAAAAGCTCGAATCGTTTCTAGGCACGACCTTCAATTGGTCGTAACCCACCCGTTACCTTCCCGACCTTCATGCGTACCCGTCAGCTCCTACAATTTGAATCTCAGCGCGTCATCCACCTCGGACGGGCGATGCGTATCGTCTGGGAAAGCGGCCCCATCTGGACGATCGCCCGCACCGCACTGACGATCGTTCAAAGCTGTCTTCCCATCACGCGCCTTTACATTATGAAACTGCTCCTCGATGCCATCACCAGTGGCTTCGACGCGAGCAATCCTGAAGCAGCCTTTGCCAAAGTCGCTCCCCTCGTCATCGCGATGGGGGTCGTCAACCTCACCGGCGCGATGTTAAGTTCGATCTCGACCCTCGTTAACCAATACCAACAGCAAGTCGTTTCCGATCGCCTCCTCGAAATCATCCACGACCACGCCCTCAACGTCGATCTCGAACACTACGAAAACCCCACCTATTACGACATCCTCGAACGGGCCCGCAGCGAAGCCAACGGCGTCCCCCTGCGACTGCTCAACCGCCTCCAACAAGTTGGCAGTAACCTCGTCCAACTCGCGACGATGGGCGCGACACTGCTAACGTTTAACTGGTTAGTCGGGATCGTCCTGTTCGTTCCCGTGATCCCGAGAATTCTCGTACGCGTTGCCTTCGTCCGAGAAATTCACCGCTGGTTGAAAAAACGCACCGCCACCCAACGGGAAGCCGGATATTACAACAGCCTCGTTCTCAACGACCAGCACGCCAAAGAAATTCGCCTGTTCGACCTGGGCAAACTCTTTTCCGATCGCTTTCGGCGGTTACGGTGGCGGTTGCGGAAAGAACGCTTAGAAATTACGTTTCGACGCACCACCGCCGACTTCTTTACCACCTTAATTTCAGTCGTCGCAACCTGGGCAGTCTACGCCTACATCGCCTACCAAACCGTTCAAGGTAACATTACCGTCGGTGACCTCGTTCTTTACAACCAAGCCTTTCGCAAAGCTTACGATGCCCTTTGGAACATTCTGCAAGGCGCTGCCGGACTGTACGAAGACAACCAATATCTGTCGTACTTATTTGAATTTCTCAGCATCAAACCCAAAATCGTCGATCCCCCCTACCCCAAACCCGTTCCGCGTCCGATGCAAAAAGGACTGGCCTTCGAGAACGTGGACTTCCATTACCCCGGTAGCGAACGGCAAGCCCTGAAAGACGTTTCTCTAACCCTGCAACCGGGGGAAGTCATCGCCTTAGTTGGCGAAAACGGTTCGGGCAAAACGACTCTGATCAAGCTGCTCTGTCGGCTGTACGACCCAGACGGCGGACGCGTGACCCTCGACGGCATCGACGTCCGCGATTTCACCGTCAAAGACTTGCGGCAGCAAATTAGCGTCATTTTCCAAGATTACGCCAAATATCACCTCACGGCGCGGGAAAACATTTGGCTCGGGAACGTGGACTGTCCCGCCGACGACGAACGGATCGTGGCGGCCGCTCGCCGTGCTGGAGCCGACGAAGTCATTCAAAGTCTGCCTCGCGGCTACGATAACATTCTCGGCAAGCGGTTCGAGACCGGTGAAGAGTTGAGTATCGGTCAGTGGCAAAAAGTCTCGATCGCCCGAGCGTTTTTGCGGAACTCCCAAATTATCGTTCTCGACGAACCCACCTCCGCCCTCGATCCGAAAGCGGAATACGAAGTCTTTAAGAAGTTTCGAGAATTGCTACAGGGTCAGTCTGCCGTTTTAATTACTCACCGACTGTCTACGGTCAGAATGGCCGATTGCATTTACGTCCTCGATAAAGGACGCATCGTCGAAAGCGGACCTCACGAAGTTTTGATGGAACGCCAAGGCATTTACGCGCGACTGTTCGAGACACAAGCGCAAAACTATCGGTAACAGTGCGATCGCGATCGAGCTAGCGCGACAGGACGCGGAAACAGTCATGATTTTAATTTCAGTGGTGATTCCGGTATACAACGGCGAGGCGACGATTCGAGCGACGATCGCGTCCGTTCTCGACCAAAGTTTTCGCGATTTCGAGCTAATTGTTATCGACGACGGCTCTACCGATAACACCGTCGAGATCGTCAAAGCGATCGCCGATCCGAGAATTTCCGTGTTTTCCTATGCCAACGCCGGACAAGCGGAAAGTCGCAATCGCGGCGCGAAGTTAGCCTCGGGAGAGTTTCTGTCGTTTATCGACGCCGACGATTTATGGACGCCAGACAAACTCGACGCGCAACTTCAAGCGTTGAAAGATCGTCCCGACGCTGCGGTGGCCTACAGTTGGACGGCACACGTCGATGAAGGCGATCGCTTTTTTCGCCACGGCCCGCGTCTGAGTTTTGAAGGGAACGTCTACGAAAAACTGATAATTAACGATTTCGTTGGAAGTGGGTCGAACGTCCTCGTTCGCAAATCGGCGTTTTTCGACGTGGGGGGCTTTGAAACCTCGTTTCCTCCTGCCGAAGACTGGGAGTTGTGGGTACGTTTGGCGGCCAAGTATCGGTTTGTCGTCGTACCGAAAGCGCAGATTCTCTATCGGACGTTGACGCGATCGGCATCGTTTAATGTAGCGAAGATGGAAGCCTCGAGTTTGAAAGTCATCGATCGCATTTTTCAAGACGCCCCAGAGTCCTTAAAACAGTTCGAACCCCTGTGTTTGGGACATCGGTACAAATATCTCACGTATAAAGCCCTCGATCTGACCCCCGAACGAAAACGGGCGCGATCGGCGTTTCGGTTTTTAGCCTTGGCCTTATATTTCGATCGCGACTTGTGGCGGCGGCGAGTCGTTTGGAAAGTGCTGCTGCGGACGACCGCCACACTCTTGTTCCCCGAACCCTGGATGCGTCGTCTCGTCGAGCAGTATCCCAAACCGTTCGATATCGAAGCACTCCTGATTCATATGCGCTTTCCCGACGACGTTCGATAGTCCTGTTTTCCTGACAGAACAACCGCATTCACTCCATTTGTAGGGTGGGCAATGCCCACCACACGCTACATTTAGTGTGGTTAACGTTTAATTGCGTAAGTCCAGCCTGACCAACACCGCGAGCCGCTCCGGGGGCGATCGATGATATGATGAGAGACTGGGCGTTTTGTGTCCGAGCGCCACTCGATCGCAGAGTTGACGATAATTTAACTCAGGAGAATAGAAATATGGCTCGCAGATGCCAAGTGACCGGAAAAAAAGCCAATAACGCTTATGCGGTGTCTCACTCTCACCGTCGTACTAAGCGTTTGCAAGAAGCGAATTTGCAATGGAAAAAAATTTGGTGGCCTCAAGGCAATCGCTGGGTGCGTCTGCGCCTATCGACCAAAGCCATTAAAACCATCCAACGTAAAGGTCTGGCGGCCGTTGCCAAAGAAGCTGGAATCGACTTGAACAAGTTTTAAATCGAGCCGAAAACGACCGATTTTAAGCCAATCAGCGTCAATCGAACCGGGTTTTACGATCGGTGAAGCCCGGTTTTGCTGTTACAGGACTTTCCCAGAAAGAAAAAGGGAACCTCACGTGCGATCGCCTCGTCTCGATGCACTAGAACCGCCAGCCGAAACCCTCTCGAAACCACTACGCAAAAGAATACAGAAAAACTCGTAGAAACCCCGATCGATCTCAGAGACAAGATGGGTAAGCTAAGACAGAGAGTCAGTAAATTTTCGATATTGTCGCTCCGTGTCAGAATGCGCTAACACTGAGATAGTCTCCCGCACGACAGAGTCGGGAGGTCGATCTTCGTCCTGACCCCCCGGAGAATCTTCTTTCAGGTTGCATCGTTCGTTTCGTCTGGGTTCGTGTCACCCTAGCATCTGCCGAGTCAGCCCGAGACCTATGGCTAAATACCCCCCGATCGCTATGTTGAAGCGTTGGTTGAGAAACACGCTCAAACGGGCCTATGCCGCATTCGCCCAGTTTTTGCGTCGTAACTTCTTAGAACCGCTGTTTTCCCGACGCCGCCGCCACAGACGCCTAAACCCTTCGGGATTCGTGCTTCCTACAGCGATCATGCTGCTGCTCGTCATGGCGCTCGTGGTCGGTGCCATTCTGCTGAGAACCGTTACGCGCACCGAGCAAGCTATTTTAATTCGCCGGGATCGAGTGATTTACAACGCTGCTACGCCAGCGATCGATCGCGCGAAAGCCAAGATCGAGTATATGTTCACCCAGGACGAGCGCATTCCCCAGGGGATTCCTTCCGAAGACTTGCTCGAGCGGATCATGTTGAACGTCGAAGAAAATCCCGATCCTAACGCCCCCTCCATAGATCCCTACACCCTACCTAAGGAACAACGCTTAGACATCGATGGTGACGGAGAAGAAGATAACGCTTGGTATTTCTATGTCGATGAAAATGGCGATGGTACGCCAGATGATGAAAATAACAATGGCGTTCCTGATTTGAGGGTGGCCTACTCTGTAATCTGGAACACCCCTGATGACGCCACAGACCTAGCTGAACAAAGCGACGACGATCTCACCGCACGAGCAGGCAGACGTGAAGTCCGACAAGGACCTTATGGCGGGATACCCAAACCCGGATGCGAACCGGCAGCGGACGAAGACATTAGTCGTATTGAAAACGGTTGGTTGCGCGATCCCGTCAGTACGGCAATTTTACTCAAAAACTTCCAAATCGATGCCTTTGCCATTGCCGATAACGAGGACGGAACGGTCACGACCTTAGAAGTCCAGCAAGAACGGCAAGCCGACCGAGGCAACAAGTGGGGAGCATGGTTCCGTAACGACCTCGAAATCTTTCCCGGTCGTGATTTCAAATGGAACGGTGCCATGCATACCGATGGAAGTCTAATTATCGGCCGCAACCAACCCCGGCGACTTCGCGTCAGCGTGTACGGCTATCTCGTTAGCGGACCTGGGTCTTGTCTCTATCAAGCTGGTCGATCGACCTCAGAAGTGACATTGGATCGATCGGTCGATCCCGAAACTGACGAAGTCTACGAAGGACAGATGGTCAGTGGTTTAGTTAACAGCAACGAATTTTCTCCTGGCTCTTACTTCCACTTATGGGATGAAAGCAATCCCCAACACCACGAGAACGATAGCGACCCACCTCAGACCTTTATCGATCCAGATACCGATTCCTCAAACAACTCAAGAAGCGTGATCGGGATTACTCTCGACCCGATTGTCTTATTCACCGAAGATCGCTCGGCATACCGTAATCCTAGCTATAGTGCCAGTAACGTTCGAGACGGGAATTTTGAAGCCAGCGACTTGTGGGGACGCGGCCGGATTTTTAACCAATCCGCCAAACGTCCTTACGTTGATGACTTCTATCGTGCCGACGATCGCTACGGTCCCAAACCCGGTTACGGTAGCGATTCAAATCTTCGTTTGAAAAGTATCGATGGCGTTGGACTTGGGGTCAAAACAGGAGAGCCGATTACGACGGCCATCAGCGACCTCACGCGACTTGAAGTCAGTACTGACGAAGATCCCAAAGATATCGGACTTGACGGCTACTGGGAACGACGAGCTTGGCGCGAAGGAATGCGCGTCATTGTCGGTCAGCGTTTAGAGCTGGGAAACGATCCTTTCGCGGGAACCACAGACCCCCAACAAATTGAAAAAGACGAAAAGCTCACGAACGATCGAGAACACGAATCCCTACAACGCCGAACCCTGCGCGACAACCTCGCGGCCGCGCAAACGACGGCTATCTACCATGCAGCAGAAGCAGCGAACGGCACAGACGATCCGCCAGTGGCAGCACTAGTCACCACCGTTCACCCCGGTACCGCCGAAACCCTCAAACGCAGTGCCATTTTCAACCCGCCTCAAACACCATTTACCGTCAAGTCCGACTATGGGTTGTTTAGTGGAACGTTTGGAGACACTCCTGAAGAACTGGTCGTAGACTTTTTAACGGGTCGTGGTACCAACGGTTGGCAGTTAGACTTACAAAACTTCGATGTCGGAAAGGCTGAGATGCAAGAAGCCCTAGACAATCTCGCCCATCTAGCCGGAGATATAGATGGAGCTTTTCCTGCCAAACAAGAAGCCGGGGAAATTCATCCCAATCCAGCTCTGACCCAGTGGGGTAACTTCTCGAACCTACGTCGGACTCTCAACGACGATCGCGACAGTTTTGCCGATTGGTCTAACAAACACACCGCCGCGTTAACCTTGGGAGCCTTAGCTTACAACATCAGCTATCTCGATGCCTTTGACTACGAAGATACTACCACCAACCAACCGGCTATTCAGCAGTTGCACGATGCTTTAACTCTTCTCGGAGACGGCGACACCAGCAACGGCGAAGTCAAACTCATTGAAGACCCAGATACCGGAAAAGTTCGGGTCGAAGTCTATCCTGACGGGTGGTCGAGTGGCGATCCGGTCGCCAACTTCGTTCTCGTTCCCGAAGGCTTAGACAATCCCGAAAACCTACGAGGCGTCGTGCCTCCCCCCGAAGCGTACATTGCCGCATTACCCCAAGACCAACAAGAATTAGCCCGCTTGTTAAATCTCAAAGAACAAGTGTATCGCGATCGGAAAATGGGATTCCGTCCCTCTCCCGATACCCCTGGTGCTTATCAATACTCCGCCAGATTTTTCGACGAAGATTTTAACCCCGATACCAGCGACGTCATCCTCGACGAAAACGATACTGACCAACTGGCAGTGGTTTTAGGACAACCTTGGGTATTTTCAGCCGAAACTGAAAGCGGAGATGTCCTAGGACTCGACTTAAACGGAAACCGCAACAGCGGTGACGACGACGCAGAACCCAAACCCGACAAAATTGTCTTTGACGATGGGGGCAATCTAGTCGCCATCAACGAACCTTCAAGTGCTGAAGATCGCAACGATGATGGAGATCTCCGAGATATTAACGAAGATGCTGACCTCGACGGTATTTTAGATTCAGGAGAAGATCTTAATGGCAACGGCGTCCTCGATACACCGTTCCAATTCAACTTTACCTGTGACGTTAGTACAGCGACGGGTAATAATTACTTTGGCTTCGGCCGACCGGATGACATTGCCTCAGAAAGCCGCTTCCTCCGGTTAGCCACGAGTTTATGCGGGATTAATGCCAACGAAGATCGCAAACTCGACGCCGATGGCGAACCCGATTACACAGAAGTTCTCGATGCTGTGTTTGGCGACGACACAGACGAAGAAGATGTCAACGAAAACGGTCGTCTCGACACAGTGGCGAAATATCCCGCTCTGTACTATCTGTTCCCCATTGACGACCACGACCACAGTACGGCCGCCGATGACCTGAACCTCGACGGAACGACGAACGAAAACGACGCTCAACCCGATGAAGTTTTCTATGTGGGAGATCCTTACGTTAGCACTGAAAACAGCAGTTTCACCTACAAGGCATTCGACGCCACCAAGCTGAGTGAAATTGCTCTCAAGCCTTTAGCGATCGACAGTTGGACGCTTCCCTATCTCAACGTAGACAATCCCAGTACGCTCTGTGATAACGACGCCAGTGCTACCAATATCAATCCTAACTGTCAGCAGTACAGCCTCGTTTACGATGGTGTTAACGGTAGTTACTATCGCGTTGGATTTAAAGATACTGCACTCTACAACGGACGGGAATTACAAAGCGTTCGCGTCTTAAATATGGATCTCGAACTACTGACCGACAAAGCCGGTGGTGTTAATGGCGAGATTAACGGCGATACCTGGCTGGCAGGCGGAAACAACGAAGAAGCTATTGATGGTGGCATTGTCTTCGCTTTCCGCGAAGACGGATTGCGCGAAGACGCCATCGAGCATCCTCCCGGTGGAAACTGTCGCACCGCCAGCGATATCGGTAACGGATGTAACACAGAGGTGTTTAGTGGGGATAAAGGCATCGATCCGCAAGTCAACCCCGATAACGGGATCAGTCCCAAGCCCGTTAACTTCGTCCCCGATCCCGATCGAAGAGCGCACGGTTTTCGAATCCTTAACGGTGAAGACATTTCTCGTCAGGGACGAGGAGGCTCAACTGAGTACGGTTTGACCCTAATCTCTGACAACTCCGCCTACATCCAAGGCGACTTCAACTGCCACAAATCCCCAGGCGGAAGTTGTGGAGATCCCATCGAAGAATTTAACTACACCTTGTCGGATAAAGAGGATTGGGGACCCGACGATTTTTACAACCGACGGAGTAATACCAACAGTCGAGACGGCCGGTTCGCCGATCCTGACAACGACAGTTGGCGTTATAGCGAGTTTCTCGTAGATGGTCTGACCGTTCTTTCTAAGAACTTCTGCGACGGGAGCATTGAAGATCCGTTTCTAGTCGTTCCAGACAAGGGGAGTACCCTCGATCCGGGAACGTCCCTGACCCAAGCATTAGGAGATTTAAATCGCAGCAATCTCGGTCAGTTAAACGACGTGTATGGATGCCGACAAACCCCCCGACAACACATTACGTCTTACTTAGCCTTTCCCCGTCCGAGGGATAATACGAACATTGCCGACAATAGCGTTTGGTTTCGGGAAAATCCCGCCGACCTCGGTTCGCCGCTTCAAATTTCCCACAACGGCAATCCCCGGCTGACGATCGATGCTTGGGACGCGCCCGATCCCTTTGAATACGATGGAGCGTACTTCGATCTCGATCGAAGCACGAGCTACGGACGTCCCGTCCAACGGGCGATCGTCCAAGCCACCAACGAACAACACGTGAACGCCATTATTATTAGTGGCATTACACCTTCACGGGAAAAACAATCTTATGGCGGTTTGCATAACTTTCCGCGCTTTATCGAAAATTGGGAGCAGAAAAACCTCTTTATGAGTGGGTCTTTCCTCCAACTCAACTTCAGTACCTCTTCTAGCGCTCCCTTCGACCAAGATGGTTGGGAACCTGACGCGACTCTCCAGGACGAGGAGTTCATCCAATACTATCTGGCGCCAAATCGCCTCTGGGGTTACGATGTCGCTCTCCAGTTAACACCACCCGGACCTGTATCGAGTCGTTTGGTGACCGTAGGTAGCACGCGTAGTGAATACTACACCGAACTTCCGGTAAACGATCCGTACATCAAAAAACTACGTTGTGCCTCCTCTGCCGATGGAGAACAAATCGATGCCCGCGTGACCGATTGTCCCTAAAAATGCAGACCTATCGACCCGAGCGATCGCAAGTTGAACGAACCAAACCATGAAAAACTTTAAGTTCGATCCACGATTTCAACGTTGGCACAATGCCTCGAACACCTCTCAGGCGGGGTTAACTCTCGTGGAAGGGTTGGTGGCCATTCTCGTAGTTTCCGCCGTCACAATTTCCATTACTCCAGCAATTTTCCTGGCTGTGGCGACTCGCGTACAGAACCGACGTGCCGAACAAGCTATCCAACTGGCTCACGGTCAAATCGACCAAGTGCGAGTGCTGATCGAACAAGGAATCCAGCCTGATACAGTCGATCGACTGCCTGCCCTCGTCGAGAGTTCCGATCTTTCTGCTGTGTCTGCACCGAGTAGCGCCTTCGGTTCTCTGCAATCGACGAACTTTGAATGTTCTAACTACGATCGCAATCCCACCCAAGTTCCTGTTGATAGTGCTTTACCTGTCGATATCAATGGAGATTGCGAGGAAGACTTTTTCGTGCAAACATTTCGAGGTGACGAGCAAACAATTCAAGTTGATTCAGAAGATTCTACTGCGCAAGTTCCTGTCGTGTTTAGGATGGGTGTTAGGGTTTATTATAGAAACGCTGAATTTGGGGCGCTCGAAACCCAGGAAGCCTCTTTAACCCTAACCACCGGTCAAGGGCAGCAAACGAAGCGCCCCCTGGCAGTACTACACACCACTCTCGCTCAAGCCGATCGCAGTCAAGCTCTTCAAAAATACTGTCAAATGCTGCCCGGTGGTACTAACTGTGATTTTTGATATCAACGAACGAGCGTTCAAGCATCACCGCTAACCTCCAAACCCCACTTTGTCTAACGCCCCCTTGTCCCTACCATCAAAGCGATGTCTCTTCTGTTTTTAAACCAACTGCTCGGCCGCTTTCGAGGCTGGAAAGAAGATCGTAAAACCAAAGGATTTACGCTGACTGAATTGCTAATTTCAATTATCATTGGAGGTTTGATCGTAACGGGGTTAATGAGCCTCGTTGTTGAGTTAATATCCACTGAAACTCGAGAAACGGCACGTACGGAAACTCAGCGTGAAATGCAAATGGCGCTCGACTTTATCAGTACAGATATTCGAGAAGCCGTCTACGTTTACGATGGCAAGTGTTTGGCTGATGAAGATTTAAGTGGAACGGAATCTCAAATATCAGATAGCTGTTCTGGACTTTTTAAAAACGGCTACGTGCCACGTCCTAACAGTGAAAGCGTTCCGATTCTGGCGTTTTGGAAACTCGAACCTCTCCCCAGCCAAGTCAGAGACAACTGCGTAAATTTAATTGGGACTGAGGCTTGCATTGTCGGACGAATGTATACCCTCGTAGTTTATTGGTTATCTCGAGAAAATACGGGTCTTTGGCAAGGAAAATCTCGCATCTTACGCTATACCCTTTCCAGATATGAAAATGATGGAGATTTAGTTTCTGGTTACGCCGATCCGACCGTCAATACAAGTTTTGAAAGATGGCCGCTTGATTTAGAAGGGAACAATCAACAAGAGGGAACTCCTCCAGATAATCGATTCGCAGTTTTGGTAGACTTTGTGGACGATCGTGCGCTAGGAGATATTCCCGAGTTAGTCGAAGCTGGGGGGGCAAGTATCGAATGCCCGGCAGAAGAGACGACGAACTCTCGGGTTCGCTATATCCGAACTCCCAGTGATTCGACTTTAGAACAATATGGTTTTACCAATATGCGTAATTTTTATGCCTGCGTTAAATTGCCCGAGAAGTTTACACAGAATAATAATGAAAATGAAGGAGAAAGTGGGGCGTTCAACCAAAAAGTTATCTTATTCTTGAGAGGTAACGCAGCAGGAAAGCCGGGGATTACAACAGCAAATGAAGGCTTTATGCCCGCCATTCAAACACAAGTCTTAAATCGCGGTGTTAGAAATAAAAAACCTCCCACAGATTAGTGCTTTTACAGTAGTGAAGTGCCAGAACCGACCCAGGAGAGCCAAGTCTTATGTATTCGCGATCGCGATCGACCCCCATATCTCACGACCCCAGAGCCGGATTTACCATCGTCGAACTGCTGGTGGTGATCGTCATGGCTGGCATTCTCGCCGCGATCGCCGCCCCCGGCTGGCTGGCCTTCGTCAACCGCCAGCGGATTAACTCCACCACCGACGCCGCCCTGCAAATTATGCGTACCGCACAATCGCGAGCGGTCACGGAAAACCGCGCTTGGGAAGCCAGTTTCCGCGAAGTTGACGGTCAACTTCAAGGTGCCGCTCACCCCGTTGAAACGAGTGAGGAGGCTTGGCAAACCCTGGTTCCCGAAGCGAGCGATCGCGTTTTTATTGAGAGAAGCTATACCGATCTCGTCTCTAGCACCTGCAAGGCGGGAGATTTCTGCGTGCAGTTTCAAGATCGCGGCATTATCGCCGATGATTGGTTGAACGAACAAACTGGAGACGACGATCGCCTCGGCCGCATCACCTTCGCCGCCACAGACAATCCCGACGGGACGAAACGCTGTGTCGTCGTCGCGACAATTTTAGGCACGATTCGCATCGATCGCGATGACGGGTGCGAATAAGTCTAGCCAATCAATCGGATCGAGTATTGGCGATCGAGTATTACAATGAATCTGACATTTTTCAGGTTCAGCGTCCCCGATGAGTGAGTTGTCCTCTTCCATCGAGTCACACCGCGAGATCGTCTCGAACGCTCCGGAAGTATCGGTCGTCGCTCCGATTTACAACGAAGTCGAGAGCGTCCCCAAACTGGTGGCGGCGATCGCCGCGACGATGGAGCAAACCTCAAAATCTTACGAAATCGTCCTCGTGGACGACGGTTCCACAGATGGTTCGACTGACTTACTCCAACAACTGGCTCGCGATCGCCACGACCTCAGAGCCGTTATCTTTCGGCGTAACTACGGCCAAACCGCCGCGATGGCCGCCGGATTTCGTCACGCTCGCGGCCAGATTATCGTGACGCTGGATAGCGACCTCCAAAACGACCCCGCCGACATCCCCCGCCTACTGACTACCCTCGAAGAAGGCTACGACCTCGTCAGCGGTTGGCGCAAAAACCGACAAGACGCCGCACTTACCCGTCTCCTCCCCTCAAAAATCGCTAACTGGATTATCGGTCGCGTCACAGACGTTCCGCTGCACGACTACGGCTGTTCTCTCAAAGCCTACCGATCCGAAATCGTCGCCGACCTGAACCTCTACGGCGAACTACACCGTTTCCTTCCCGCGTTAGCGTTTATCGAAGGGGCGCGTATCGTCGAAATTCCCGTGTCTCACCACGCCCGCCAGTACGGTACAAGCAAATACGGCTTAGGGCGAACCTTCCGCGTTCTCATGGACTTGTTGACCGTCTTCTTCATGAAGAAGTTTTTAACGCGTCCGATGCACGTTTTCGGCTTTTTCGGAATTACCTGCACCGTCGCAGGTATCGCGTTGGGGGCGTATTTAACCTTTCTCAAACTCGGCTTGGGTCAAGACATCGGCGATCGCCCCCTGTTAACCCTCGCCATTCTCCTTGTTCTGGCGGGAATCCAACTGTTCAGCTTCGGACTGCTCGGGGAACTGGTGATGCGAACCTATCACGAATCCCAAAAGCGACCCATCTATCGCGTTCGCGAAGTCATCGGTAGCAATGAGGTGATGTGATAATGAGATGAGGTGTACATTGGCGGTGCGCCTCTTTCAGGGAAGAGTTAAGAGTGTAGAGTGAAGAGTTAAAGAGGAATTTCTACTCTACACTCTGCCCTCTGCCCTCTACACTGATAAACACGCACCCTACCCCTGTCTTCACTGGCGACTGGTGACTGGCGACTGTAAAAGTACGGTTTCCACGAATTAGCACTCGATACCCCAGAGTGCTAAGTTGAGTAGTTGGAGTCGCTCAACTACCCATAATCATGGCAAAAATCGTTTCCTTCGATGAAGAGTCACGGCGTTCGATCGAACGTGGAGTCAACGCCCTCGCCGATGCCGTGCGAATTACCCTCGGGCCGAAGGGTCGAAACGTCGTTCTCGAGAAAAAATTTGGCGCGCCGGATATCGTAAACGACGGCATCACGATCGCCAAAGAAATCGAACTCGGAGATCCCCTGGAAAACGCAGGAGCCAAACTCATTCTCGAAGTCGCCTCCCAAACCAAAGATATCGCGGGAGACGGAACGACGACCGCTACCGTGTTAGCCCAGGCGATGATTCGCGAAGGTCTCAAAAACATCGCCGCCGGAGCGAATCCCGTGGCGGTCAAACGGGGCATCGAAAAAACCGTGGCGAAACTCATCAAAGAAATTTCCGCCGTGGCCAAACCCGTAGAAGGTGACGCGATCGAACAAGTGGCTACCGTCTCGGCCGGAAACGACGAAGAAGTCGGACAGACGATCGCCCAGGCGATGGACAAAGTCACCAAAGACGGCGTCATCACCGTAGAAGAGTCGAAATCCTTAACGACCGAACTAGAAGTGGTCGAAGGGATGCAGATCGATCGCGGCTACATTTCCCCCTACTTCGTCACCGACAACGAGCGTCAAGTCGTCGAGTTCGAGAACGCTTACATTCTCGTCACCGACCAAAAGATCGGCGCAATTCAAGATCTCGTCTCCGTTCTCGAAAAAGTCGCCCAACAGGGCACCCCCCTCCTCATCATCGCTGAAGACGTCGAAGGCGAAGCCCTGGCCACCCTCGTTGTCAACAAAACCCGAGGCGTCCTCAACGTCGCCGCGATCAAAGCCCCCGGCTTTGGCGATCGCCGCAAACAGATGCTGCAAGACATTGCCATTCTCACCGGCGGTCAAGTCGTCTCCGAAGATATCGGTTTGAGCCTCGATGCCTTGACCCCCGAGATGTTGGGAACGGCGCGGAAAGTCAGCGTGACCAAAGACACGACGACGATTCTCTCAGAAGACAACCCCCGCAACAAATCCGACGTTCAAAAACGCATCGAGCAACTGCGTAAAGAACTCGAAAGAACCGATTCCGACTACGATTCTGAAAAACTGCAAGAGCGCATTGCCAAACTCGCCGGTGGCGTTGCCGTCATCAAAGTGGGGGCTGCCACCGAAACTGAACTGCGAAGCCGCAAACTCCGTATCGAAGACGCCCTCAACGCCACCAAAGCCGCCGTCGAAGAAGGTATCGTTCCGGGAGGCGGGACGACCCTGATTCACTTAGCTAAGAAAGTCGAAGACTTCAAAACTGGCTTGAGCGACGAAGAACAGATCGGCGCGAATATCGTCGCCAAAGCTCTCGAAGCCCCGCTGATGCAAATCGCGAACAACGCGGGCGTCGAAGGATCGGTCATCGTCGAAAAAGTCCGCGACAGCGACTTTAACGTGGGCTACAACGCCCTCACCGGCCAGTTTGAAGACACCATCGCGACGGGCATTATCGACCCGGCAAAAGTCGTGCGGTCTGCCCTACAAAACGCCGGTTCCATCGCAGCGATGGTGCTGACCACGGAAGCCCTCGTGGTAGAGAAACCCGAGCCGAAATCCGCTGACGCCGACGCTGGCATGGGCGGCATGGGCGGCATGGGCGGCATGGGCGGCATGGGTATGGGCGGTATGGGTATGGGCGGCATGATGTAAGTTGCCTGCCAAGACGCGATCGCCGATCGCCCGTTTGCGATAATCAGATGGCAAGTCTGATTACAATAAGAGGTGAGGAACTCGAGTTCTTCACCTCTTAATTATTTGAACGCGATCGCCCAAAATCGATTTAATACGGATTCCGATAAGCTAGGTTTCAAGAAGTCTTCACCACAGAGACACAGAGGACACAGAGAGGGACTTGTCAGGTTGGGCAAAACCAGTGTTTGAGTCCGAGCGGAGTCGAAGCGAGCGAAGTCGAAGCATTGAGATTCGGATTCCGTATAAGTCCTGGTGTACGGGGAATTTACGACGAAGGCTGCAAAACAGAATTTTTAAAACTGGATTCCGCATAACCAAGTCGCACGTCGATCGCGGCGCTGAATTCGTCTAACTTTAGCCCGGTCACACGAGCGAAGTATTCGACCCCTCGAGAATCGGCATCGAAGCCGAACGTCGGGCAAGCCGTCTTACACTTCTGCCTAACGCTCCTCGTCAATCGCAGGTAGCCCGGTATAATTTGAATAGTTGGGATGGAGATGTAGCCGTGGTGGGCAAATTCTCCCGCTGTCACCAGGCTAGACACCCCCTACCAGCATTGTCTGGTAGCCCTGCCCCACTAAACCCCAACTGCTGTTTTTTGGGAGGCGATTTCGAGAAGTGGAGTGGGAGAGCCAATCCAATCTCGACCCCTTGCAACACAGGGATCTGCCAGGGTCGCCAGAAATGGCTAGGGGAGTCAGTCGTCCAACCAGAGGCGAGGTAAGACTGGGCTATGCTCGGAATAGAACGGCAATAGCTGATGAAACCAGCCGAGTCGGTTCGAGCGTCTCCTCAAAGAGAGAGCGATTCTCGGACTAATGCCTTTGTCTTGCCGTTGCGGCCGATCTCCCACCGGTCTCAAGAGTCGCGATCGCTCGCCGCAATCGAGAGAGCCAGACTGCACGTCCGAGGCGGAAGGGCATCTCCGAGGTTCCCAGGCTAGAGAGAGAGTTGCCACCCTAACGCAGTCAAACGGCGAGTCGAACCGCTCGAGGAACCCCGAAGCACGATCGCCAGCCGTCGATTGTGGGAGGATATTGAAGATCGGGCGATCGCACGCCGGGAAGTTCTGCATCTGGTGGTATTCCACGAGCCTAGCCACGAGTACGCCATGTACGTCCCCGAAAATCGAGAGTTGTTCGAGCTATTTTTAGAACACAGTCCCGTCGCGATCGCGATGGTCGACTGTCACATGAAATACTTATGTGCGAGTCGCCAGTGGCGAAAGCTTATGGGCCTAGACGACAAGCCACTACAGGGGCGATCGCACTACGAAATCTTTCCCGATCGCGCCCGACGGTGGAGATCGATCCACCAGCGCTGTCTCCAAGGTCGCACCGAACGCTGGCAAGACCGCCACTTTATGCCAACCGACGGGTCGTACCGATCGCTCAGTTGGACGATCCGCCCTTGGTCGGACAAACAAGGCAACATCGGCGGACTCATCTTAACCTGCGACGATATCAGCAAACCCAAACAACTTATCTCGAAGGCTCGGCAGGCCCGACGCGAACTGCTCGAAAAGCTCGAGCGAGCTGAAGTCGAACTCAAACGGGAACGAGACGAACGACAGCGTCTCGACAGCACCCTTCCCATGAGTCAAATCTCCATCAACAAAGCCGGAGATGCCGTGTTTTGGTTCGCGCGATCGGGACAGATTTTCTACGTTAACGACGCCGCCTGTCTCTCCTTGGGTTACACCCGCGACGAACTGTTATCGCTCACCATTCACGATATCAACCCGGACTTACCGCCAGAAATCTGGCCCGACTACTGGGATCAAATTAAAGAATTCGGCTCCTTTACCCTCGAATCTCGCCACCGAACTAAATCGGGAAAAGTCTTCCCCGTCGAAATTACCATCAACTCGCTGGTGTACGAGGACGAAGAATATACCTGCACCTTCGCTCGCGATATTACCGAACGCAAACGCGCCGAAGCCGAACTCTACCAAGCCACCCTCGCCGCCGAAGCGGCCAACCAAGCTAAAAGTTCGTTCCTGGCCAACATGAGCCACGAACTGCGAACCCCTCTCAACGCCATCATCGGCTACAGCGAAATCCTCCAAGAAGAAATCGAAGACATGGAACTTGACGATGAGGAGATGAGTTCCGATCTCAAAAGCATCACCACCGCCGGACGCCATCTGCTCTCGATCATTCAAGACATCCTCGACTTCTCCAAAATCGAAGCCGGAAAAATGGATATCGTTCCCGACACCTTCGAGGTAGCGCCGCTGGTACAAGAACTCGAGGCGACCGTGCAGCCCTTGGTCGAAAAAAATACGAATACGCTGCGAGTCGAGTGCAGTCTCAACCTGGGGAAAATGCACGCCGATCGCACCAAAGTCAAACAGGTCTTGTTAAACCTCCTCAGCAACGCCGCCAAATTCACCGATCGCGGCACCATTTGGTTGACGGTCAATCGCCAAGAGTCGCCCTTTAGCGCCATCGCCGAAGACGAAGACCGGGATACCTTCGACGAACCCGTCGCCGCCGAGGAACCGGGATGGATTTGCTTTCGCGTCAGCGATACGGGAATCGGCATGACCCCCGAACAAATTCAAAGCATCTTTCAACCCTTTACCCAAGCCGACCAATCCACGACGAAAAAATATGGCGGAACGGGGCTGGGACTGGCCATCAGCCGTCGCTTCTGTCAGATGATGGGGGGCGATATTAGCGTCGAAAGCGAGCCGGGAGTCGGTTCGACGTTCGTGGTCGATTTACCCGCAAATACCTTCTCTCGAGACGGTTCGTCCGGCGATCGCGCCTCAGAAGATAGTACCCTGTTGGGAGACGACGCGCCGCTTCTCGAAGAAACGGCGGAATTACTGGGATTGCCCGAATTCGCCAACGTCAGTCTGGAGGATTTCGAGGGAAATGCCGATACAGGTAACGCCTCCGAAGAGATGCCAGACGACTTTGAAGACGACGACGAAGATGCTTGGGGGTGGAGCGAGGAACCCGTTCTCAGCGGCGAATTGCTGGGATTGCCCGATTTATCCGATCTCGAGGTCGAGGCGTGGGCTGGAGAGGACACCGACCCAGAGGCGTCCTCTGAGGGCGATCGCGCCACGGCGGAGTCTTCCGAGTCGGAGACCTTCGAGCCGGAAGAATTTGAAGAGCGATCGCCTTAACCGTCGACCCGACGCTGCCGTTCGTCCCCTGCTGAAACCCGTCCTTCACGAGAACAATTGAGACCCGAGCGGCATAAGAGCGCCGAGTCTCAATTGTTTTCACCTAGGTGTATAATGATAGTATGGAACAGCAAGTCTTAACAATTGTCTGCAAACTCAACCCGACTCCAGAGCAAAGCCGCAAACTCGAGGCCACTCTGGAGGCGTTCGCTAAGGCTTGCAATTTTGCTAACCAGACGGTCAACCCTAAAATTACGAACAAGAATCGCATTCAAGGAGAAGTTTACAAAGCGATTCGAGAACAGTTTGGATTAACAGCTAACCTGGCGGTTAGAGTTTGCGCCCGAGTCGCCGCCAACCGCAAAACAGCAAAACTCAACGCTTCGACTTCGCTCGCTTCGACTTCGCTCAGCGTTGAGTCCGAGCGGAGTCGAGGACTCAAAGACCGACCCATCAAACAGTTCAAACCCACATCAGCAGATTACGACGCACGGGTATTTTCCTATCAGGAAAAAAAACAAACCGTTAGCCTGTCTACGGTTGAAGGTCGAGTGCGAATTCCGCTAGTCTTAGGAAACTACCAGATTGGCAAACTTAAGGGGAAAACTCCTACCTCAGCAACCCTCTCCAAACATCGAGACGGGAAGCTGTATATTCACATTCAAGTCAAAGACGACGTACCGCCACCTCAGAAACCCAAGGATGTTATCGGTGTCGATCTCGGACGTAGAGATATCGCTGTCACCTCCGAGGGACAAAGCTGGAGTGGGGAGTCTGTCAACAGAATCCGAGAGCAGTTCGCCCGAGTTCGAGCCTCTGTCCAAGCGAAAGGCACCAAGGGAGGCAAACGGCTTCTGAAACGGCTATCGGGAAGAGAGAGGCGTTATCAGAGTTGGGTGAACCACAATATTTCTAAACAAATTGTCCGTCACGCCAAGGACACTCAGTCGATTATCGCCCTCGAAGACTTAACGGGAATACGAGAGCGAACCAACCGCCAACCTCGCAGTAAGACCGAACGCCGCCGTTCAAATTCTTGGGCGTTTTATCAACTGCGGCTGTTTATCGACTATAAAGCCATCAAAGAAGCTGTCGAAGTAATAACGGTTCCACCGGCGTATACCTCGCAAACCTGCCATAACTGTCTGCATATTCATCCCCAAAAAGGAAAGTCCTACCGTTCGGACAAGACTTTCAAATGCGCACATTGCGGGTGGAAAGGAGATGCTGATTTGAATGGTGCAACGATGATTAAACGCTTGGGGGAGTCTGTAAGCCTTCCCAAAACGCGCAACCCTCTATCTTGCTCCTTGCTAGGTAGTGTAACGGGTTAGTGCGAAAGCCCCGCGTCTTTAGACCGGGGTGAGCTTACCGATCGCTCTGACGACCTCATCGACCGTGCGAGACTCTCAAGATTTCGATTTTCATCGCGCTCGTGCCAGCCTGACAAAGACTCTGGCTCGATATACCCAGCCGCCCCGTTCGCGGCCGACCGATCGCAACACCCAACTCGAACGATACTTTCACGATCGACGCGACGTCGTGCGAGCCAACCTCGACAAACTCGACCGTCAAATCCTGCGTATCGCTGCCTTCGGCGCGGTCAGTCGGGGCAAATCCGCCGTTCTTAACGCCTTGTTGGGTCAAAATCTGCTCCCCACCGGACCGCTCAACGGCGTTACTCAATGGCCGCGATCGGTTCTCTGGCTTTCCCCGACCGATCGCCGTTCGTCCGACTTGCAAGTGGAACTGATCGATACGCCGGGATTGGACGAAATCGATGGCGGAACCCGTTCCGATCTGGCGCGGGAGGTCGCCCGACAGGCCGATGCGATCTTATTCGTCGTCGCTGGAGACGTGACGCGTACGGAATACGCCGCCCTGTGCGATTTATGGCAAACCCGAAAACCGGCCCTCTTGGTATTCAATAAAACCGATTTGTACCCGAACTGCGATCGCGAGGCGGTGTACGAACAGCTTCGCAGTTTGGGCAACCGTCAAGGCGTCCCCCTGCGTCCCGACGAAATCGTGCGGGTTGCTGCCGACCCCAAACCCCTACGCGTGCGCCACGAACGCCCCGACGGTCGAGTCGAGGAGGTCTGGGAAACACCGCCGCCGGACGTGAAAGAGTTGAAAGAAAAATTGTTAACCCTGTTGGCGCGAGAAGGGCGATCGCTACTAGCCCTCAACGCACTGGTTCAGGCACGAGACGCCGAACTCGAAATGGTGAAAACGCTCGTCGAACTGCGCGATCGCGACGCCGACGAGCTGATTTGGAAGTTTACCCGCTACAAAGCTGCTGCCGTCGCCCTCAACCCCGTCTTCGTCCTCGACGTTCTCGGGGGAAGTCTGGCGGATTTAATTTTGGTGCGATCGCTGGCGCATCTCTACGACCTGCCCATGACCAATTACGAGGCGGGAAAACTCCTCAAAACGATTCTCTTGGGGGCTGGGGGGTTACTGTTGGGCGAAACCCTCAGCAATGCCGCGTTCGGTTTGGGTAAATCGGTCGGATTCGCCGGTTATGCGGGGTCGGCCGTCGCCCAAGCTGCCATCGCTGGCGTGGGGACTCACACCGTCGGACAGGCGGCAAAAACCTATTTGGAACGGGGAGGAACTTGGGGACCGGCCGGAGCGGACACGGTGATTCGCGAAATTCTCGATCGCGTCGATCGCGACAGTTTGCTGGCTCGCCTTCGTCTTTAAGGCTCTTGCTGCGCTCTCGTCCGAGTACTGCATCCCCCCCATCGAACTTGTGGCAATCGTTCGAGATTGCGTGCCGCCGTCTCTGCCACGAGAACGACTTCGCCGTTGTCTCCTTGCCGCCAACCCGTGGCCTCGATGAGGGGTTCCCGACTCGGCGCGATCGGGCGATCGCCAGCGGCATTACTCTGTTGGTCTGCCGTCTCGGTTTGTAAAGGAAGAGAATCGGGGTGACGCCACAAGCGCGTCGGCTGGAGGGGACGAAGCGGATTGGGAGGAAGACCGCCCCGTCCCAACACGACGAAGCGACTTCCCGCTCGCAACGCCGCACAGCGATCGCTGACGAGTCCCGAGACATCGACCGGCGCCTCGACCAGTTCCACCAGTCCCGAGTTCGTATCGATATCGGGATTTTGAATCTCCACCACACCGCTAAATTCCGGCCCTAACTCCGAGGTTGCCGTAATATCGCTTTCGGGAGTGAGTCGCGCTCGAAACTGCGTGCCGAAAATCGCTCGGGCTGAAATTTCGACCCGTCCGCCCCGTCCCGTTTCCGCGTTGGCCGTAATGTCGCTGTTTTCTAAGGCCGTCAGCGTTTCCGTATCGATAACGATATTGCCGCCGTCGGCGTTTCCGGCATTCGTCGCCACTTGACTCGTGCAGCGCAAGCGCAGGTCGTCCGAGCGAATTTCAATATTGCCTCCCAAGCCCGACAGCGTGGACGCACTGAGGGACGCTCCGTCGTCGAGCCAAACGCGATCGGCCGCGATCGCGAGTTGTCCGGCGTCCCCCGTTCCTAAACTCGTCACCGTCACCTGTCCGCTGTCGCGCAGGTTCAACCGTTCTGTTGCGATCGTTAACTGCCCGGCTCGACCCGCCAGACCCAACGCGGCGAACTCCGGCAACGGTGTCGATCCCGACGAAATACGACTCGGAAACATCGCACCGCCGTCGCCGATGGCAAACCCCACCACATCGACCGATTCCGTCGCCCGTACCGTTAGCTGTCCGCCATCCCCCGCACCAGCAGTCAACGCCGCGACCTGTCCGCCGTCGCGCAGGCTCAACCGCTCTGTTTCTACCGTCAACCGACCGGCAGGGGCGAGACCGAACGTGCGACTGCCGAGCAAGCTCAGAGCGCCGCCGAAAACGGTTCTACCGCGTCCGACGACTTCCACCGATTCCGACGCGCGAACGGTTAGATTGCCCGCCGCACCGCCGACGGGAAACACGGGATTGCCGCTGGAGGTGTCGATAACACCCCCGTTCCGCAGGCTGAGACGCTGGGTATCGATGGTAACGTCTCCCGCCGGGCCGGTACTGGCAAAGCTAACGGACACGATACTGGTGGCTAAAATGGTTCCCGGTGGAATGTCGAATACCTCGACCGATTCGGTGGCGCGAACGGTGACGTTTCCCCCCGACCCCGTTCCGATGGTACTGGCCGTGATAAACGCCCCGTCGCGTACGATGAGTTCTCCGGTATCGATGGTTAAGTTGCCCGCATTACCCGAACTGAGCGTAGCGCTCGATAGGGCAGATCCGATCAGTTCGACCGATTCGGACGCTTCGACGGAAATATTCCCACCGGCTCCCCGTCCAAACACTTGACTGGCGACGATCGCACCGGAAACGGCTTGAAAACGCCCTGTCGAAATGCGAACGTTTCCGGCACGCCCCGACCCGACCGTTCCCGTGAAAATGCCGTTTTGTCGGTCTTCTAAGGTCAACTGACCCTCTAAGGCTTCGCCGACAAATACCGCTTGAAAGGGTTGAAATCCCCAACCGGCGATCGAAACGAACTCCGACGCCCGGATGTCGATCGCCCCACCGATACCGGTTCCCGAGGTGGCACTGGCAATTAACGCACCGTTGTCGAGGGTGAGGCTTCTGGCGTCGATCGCAATTCCCCCTCCGTCGAGATTCCCCAAGGTATCGGCGAGGATCGTCGCGCCGGACAGTCGCACGTCGCCACCGACGAGGCGAACGATGCCACCGGCTTCGCCACTCGCGTCGAGGGCGGCGGCGTCGGTCAACAGGATGCGACCGGGAGTTGAGGGGAGAGCGATCGCGTCTAAGGTCGGCGCGAGCGGTCGGGCCGTATCGGTCGCAGCCGCGAGATCGATCCGGCCTTGGGGTGCGGTGAGAACGCCTCCCTCGACGCGAATCTCGCCGCCGATAAAGCTTAGGGTTTCGCCAGTCGGGACTTGCAGGCCGACGGGAATATTGCTGGCATCGACCCCGCGAGAACGGTGGACGATCGCACCGGGAGTCGGTCCTAGCTGCACGCCCAACGGTACGTTTACGCTCAGTAAGGGAGAACTCGTCGGATTGGTGGCACTAAATTCGCGACCGTCTCCAAACGTCCAACTGTCCCCCGTGCTGGCGAAAAACGACCCGCCCACGTCGAGGCGAGCGTTCTCCCCGAAGACGATGCCGTTGGGATTGAGTAAATATAAATTGGCGGTGCCGTTGGCAGACAACACGCCGTCGATCGCGGACGCTTCGTTTCCCGTGACGCGAGTAATAATATTTCGGACCTCGATCGCGTTATTAAAAATCGCTTCTGTATTTTCTAATACAGAAAAACGATCGAAACTGTGAAACAAATTCTCTCCCGCTCGAGTTCCACCGTTAATTTCGACGCGATCGTCAACGGCGATCGCCGTTGAATTCGTCGGAAGCGTGGCATCGGGGACGATTTGCGCCGAAGCCGATGCGGCGAAATGCCAAAAACAGACGGCTGACAAGGCCGCTTCAACGAATGGATGTTTCATCGCGATCGCGTATTCGATTTATTGATTGAATCGTCGGTAAATCTCGTCAAACAAGGCTCGAATATTTCGGGCAATTTGCGGGCTTCGCCCTCGGGTGAGAAGCCACAACACGATGTTATTCGAGTACGCCTCGGTCACTTGCGACACGAGCCAATCGAAGTCTTCAGAGACCCGATAGTCCGGGCGAGTCCAGTCAGATTCGGGCAAGTTCGCCAACCAGGTCGTATGAATCGTTAAGCCAAAATTCAATTGAGGGTGACTGAGTTTGTACGAGGGGCCGTTTTTTAAATTTTCCGCATCGAACACCCAAAGTTCGCTGTTCTCAGAGGAATTGAGATCGGTGGTTTCGCCATCGCACGATTGCAATCGGTCGGAACTTACCACATTACAAATAATATAACCATCCGTCGCACTCGTGGCGTTCGGTCGCGGCACGAATTGAGGAGAGTTGGGATAGTATTGCCGATCGAACGAGTAAGAATCGATCGCCGTCACCACCTCATCGGGAGAAGCATTCGGTTCTAAAAGCTTATCGCGATCGATCCGAAAATGCGAGAGGACGACCGGGGCGTACTGCTCGGACTTCAGCAGTTTTAATATTTCTTCCGTTGCCACGCGACGATCGCCCCCCTCGGCATACAAGCCGTACACTAAATTCGTCAATAACTCCGGCCAAGCCCCGCCGCCAGTCCAATACAAATCTTCAATGCGATCGCTCGGAAACTCGTCGCGAAACGCATACAACCCGATATAAAACGTTCGCGCGATCGCCTCGGGCAGATTTAACTCGCACTGGCGAACCTGTTTCGTATCGAGATCGATGGCGATCGCAGCTGGGGCGTTGATATCCAAACCCGCCGTCATCATTCCTGCCAACGACTTCAACGTTTCGTCGAGTTCGGGGTCGTCGAACACCGAACTGTCCTGACGATGGATAAACTCTGCGGGGTCTGTTTTATAGTTCATCCCGGCGTGAAGCACGATCGCGCCGTCGCTGTCGTCGTAATCCGTCAGATAGTGCGTAAACGGCCCGTCCACCGTCACCTTCTGCGCGACGACGGCTTCCCCAGACGGAACCCGCTGTAACTGCTCCCGTTCGACAAGATACAGGTCTGTATTCGGAGACTGAGGATAGGTCAACCGTTCGCGTAGCCATTCGATCCATTGTCCGGCCCGCCGCTTGACCGTCTGCGCCGCCTCTTCAGGATTTGCCCCGTCGAGATCGTGCCACAGTTGGGACTTCCACTGTCGAGTGCGTCCGAGGATCGAACTCGGTAGCATATCTTCCAACGCTAACTTAAACGCCGTATCGGCCAAAACTACGTAACGTCGCGTTACCCCGAGCTGGTGGCACGATTGACGAATCTTAACCGGCGTTCCGTCTTCGAGAACCAATTGCCACGACTCGACGGTCGTTTTCCCCGTCCAGCGCATCAGGTGAACCGCGTCGTCGCTGGCCCGTTTCGACCCTTGGCGGATAGCGTGCCATCGCTGCCACAATTGCAACAACGGGTCGGTGACGAATGAGTGGAGGATGTCCCATCCCGTGACGCGATCGCCGTTTCTCCACGGAAACAGTCGCGGTGCGTGCAAAATGGTTTTCAACGATTTCTGCACGTTGGCGATGAAGAATTCTCCCGTTTTGGGATCGAACGCCGGATGGGCCGAACCCATCACCGGACGGAACGGATAGGGAATCGGACTGCGGTTGAGGGGATGCCAATGACGGTTTTCGCCCACGGGAGCGAGGAGTTTCAGCGATCGCGGATCGATTTCGTAGGGACGACTGGCATCGTTGGTCACGACGAGGCGATCGCACGGGTCGCCGGGAAAACGCACGGGAACGAAAGCAGTATTAATTTGGTTGCACAGCCCCAACTCCAGCGAAAATCGCGAAATCCCCAAGTTCCAAAATCGTAAGGTGTGATAGGGCGAGTTCGGAGCGTGGGTGAGGGCGTCGGCGTAAAACGACGGCGGTTCGACCCGTCGCGTCGCCAGCCACGCCTTCCCCGTTGTGCTGGCGGTCGTCGTGCGGTGGAAGTCGAGGCGATAGACCATTCCGTCGCCGTTGACCAAGGGCGTCCACCCGTCGGCAGAGGGGAGAACGACGCTCGGATCGCCTTCGAGGTGGGGCGAATCGACCGATCCCACCGGGCCGATAATGAAGACGTGACCCTGTAAGTCCTCTGGAATCGAGGTGGGGTTGCCGTCGGCGTCGCAAACCTTGAGTTCGAGGGGTGCGTCGTAAAATTCCGCCCGAGAGGTCGAGAGAACGGCTTTGGGAAAACGGGTAGAATGAGTCATGGTTAGGAATCGGGTCGCTCGAAGTGGGGAAAAACATCGTTCTCAAACAGCGATCGCAGTTCGGTTTCGATATCCTCGTAGCGGACAGACGATCCCTCGAAGCGGCTCAGTAGGCGATCGAGCCAGTTGCGATCGAGGTGGTCGAGCCAATCCTCGAAATCACCGCGCACGTCGTAGGGTCGCGGTTGGGGAGAACGAAGCTGTCTCAACCAAGTGGTATGGGCGGTAAACCCGAGGTTCAGCTTGGGATGGCTGAGTTTGTAGCGGGGCTGTCCGCCGTCGCGATCGAGATCGGCAGCGTCGAAAATCCAAATTTCGCTGTTACTCGACCAGTCGGGATCGTCGGAGTCTTCGGAATCGAGGCGATCGCCACGGATGGCAATGCAAACGAGGTAGCCGTCGCTGGAGTCTGTCGATCCCTCGCGAGGAACGAACTGGGCTGAGGTGCAGAAGTATCCTGGGGGAAGCTGCACGCGATCGGCGATCGCCACGTGCAGTTGCGGCGGCTCTCCGTTGGTTTCTTGGCGTTCGACGCTCACGCGGCAAAGTTGACCGGGAATTCCGGCCGTTTTGGCCTGTTCGATCGCCCGTTCGATAGGAAGAAATCGCGGTTCGTACTCCCGATACATCTGACATAAAAACTCCGTCAGCAGATCGCCCCACAAGCCCCAACTGTTCCAATATAAATTCTCGAAGCGATGGGGTTGTTGGTGGGTCGAGCCGTCGCGAAAGGCGTAAAAGGAGATCGACCAGGGATAGTCAGACAACTCTAACGCGTCGTAGCTGACATCGCTACGCCGAACGACGGTTCCGTTTTCGGCGTCGAGAACGTAACTGGCCAGGTGGTTGATATCCGTCGAAACCGAAACCATACCGCGAATTTTGTCCTCGAAGGCGGCGTCGGGGTTAGAAATGGGGCGATCGATCCCGTGGACGAATTCGGCGGTATCCCAGGCGTTCCCGTGAGCGGTGTGTAGCAAAACGTACTGCCCCTCGTCGCCAGCGTTTTGGTAATCGACGACGTAGTGAACGAGGGCTTCGTCGAGAACGACGTGGCGAGCGGTGACGGTGGGCGATCGTTCCAATTCCCGACGCGAGATGAAGTACAGATCGGTTTGGGCAGCTTGGGGAAAGCTCGAAATCTCCCGCCATACTTCTTCTGCCGATCGCACCCGTTCGATGTTGGGAATAAAATCGTCGAGGGACAGTTTGAGGCTCGTGTTAGCGAGGACGATGTAGTTCTCGGTAATTCCCATCTGGTGCAGCGTTTCTTCAATTCGGACGGGTTTTCCGTTCGGAAGGGTCACGCGCCAACGTTGAAGACTTTCGCCGTCTTGCCAACGGACGAGAAACAGATCGTCATCGCTGGTTTTGAGGAGTTTGACGAGGACGAATTGAAGAATGCTATCTAAGGTTTTGACGAGAGCGACGACGAGACCTTTGGGAATTTTCAGATCGTGCAGTTTGTACGTCAACCACAGGGTAAAGTCCAGTAAGCTATCGGCGGACTTGACGACGTTGACCATATAGACGGCGGGTTCGGCGGCGTCGAAAACCGAGTGTGCCGACGTCATCACCGGGGGAAAGGGGACGTACTGCCACTGTTTCATCGATAGCACTTGCGCCCAGTCGCGGTTTTGTCCGACAGGTGCCAGCAGTTGCAGCGATCGCGGGTCGATTTCCCACGGTCGTCCGATGTCTTCGGTGAGGAGGAGGCGACTTCCCGACTCGTCGAACTGCATGGGGATGAGGGCAGTATTGTTTTGGTTGCGCGATCCCCAACCGGGAGACAAGCGGGCGATTCCCCAGGTCTTAAACTGCCAGGGTTGGCGGAGGTGGGGGTATTTTTCGGGACGTTCGGCTAGGGCGCGATCGATCCAGTAACTCGGTGTGGCCACGAGACGGGAGGCTAGCCAAGCTTTACCGTCTTCTCGAATCGAGCTGTCAGGGGTTGTCAGATCTGGGGTTTCGTGGAAGTCGAGGCGATACACCATGCCGTCGCCGTCGAGAAGGGGCGACCAGCCGTCTTGTGAGGGTAAAACGGGATCGCGGCGATCGCCGTACAGGGGGGGAGAGTCTACCGAACCCACGATCGCAATGACGAACAGGTGTCCGCGCAGGTCGTCGGGCAGAGCGATCGCCTCCCCCGTGGTTCCGTCTCGAACGGTGAGCGACAGCGGTTCGGGCGTACCGTTGCCACCGTAGCGTTCCTCTCGGCTGACAGACAGGATCGCCTTGGGAAAACCCGGCGGAGACGAGGGGGTATTCATCATGGGTCGGAAGTCTGGATCGATGCACCCATTGTAGGGTAGAATGCCGCGATTATCGGTTTCTACGAGAGAAATTGTCCGAAAGATATTGTGGCTCTTCCGATTTTGTTATGCAAAAAAATACTAATTTAACCCCAATTCCGATATTTGAAATTCAAAGCCGAAATTCTGTAAAGCTTGCAGAACTTGACATAGAGCGATCGATTAATGTAGAATAAATTTAATTATTTA
>NZ_JAQNCQ010000021.1:0-5415 GCF_028368005.1 Geitlerinema sp. CS-897
ACGGAATCCGAATTTCAAACACTGGTTTTTTCCAACCTGAAAAACCCCTCTATCCCCCCAACCCCCCTCTTCTTTGGGGGGCTAAGGGGGGATGTGGTGAAGACTTCTTGAAACCTAGCTTATCGGGAACGGATTCCGTATCAGGATTTACACCCGATTTTTCGAGTCACGCACCCTACAGAATTAAACCCAGCCCACGGCAGAGGTATCGACGACAGTGCGGAGATCGGGGGAAATCTCAAGAGTGTAGTCGAACGGTGACGAGTCCGAACCCACCTGAGTCATCGCCGAACCGTCGGGATTGCGAGGATTGAAGAAAGAGCGGGCGCTGACGACGAGGTTTCCACTGCCGTTGGTGGTGACATCGGTAATCGTCAGGGTGTTGCTATTACCACTGCTCAACAGCGCCGAGAGATACGCCGCACTTTGTAACTCACCCGTAGCCAAGTCGATTTGACCGATAACGGACACCTTAGCACCGCCGCCCGCTCCATAACTCTTGAGCCAGTTTTGAGTGGCGCTACCGCTGGCCCGTCGCCAGTCTTGACTGGACGTACCTTGAGTTCCGTCGGTGCTAAATACGGCGTAGAGGTTGCTCCCGTTCCAGAACAAACCGTAACCCCGTCCGTCTGCTCCTGTCGCTTCGTAGTCGGTGCGTATCCAGTTGTTACTGGGATTGCTGCTGTCGAAACTGGCGATGATGGGGTTTTGGTTGATGCTACTGGCTTGATGCGTGCCGATGTAAAGGGTTTGCGTGCCGATCGTCAACCGCTGTGCGCTCGTCGCGGCAATGGTGGCTTCGGAATCGCTGGGAGAAAAGCCAACAAAGCTCGTGTCGATCGCGGCGGGTAAACTCCCTGTCGATGGTGTAGGTACGCTATCGTCGTCTTCAATGGTGACGGTCACTTCGTCGGAACTGTCGAGAACGCCGCCGTCGATGTTGGTGAGCGTGACTTTAAAGGTTTCGTCTCCCTCGGTGTCGTTGTCGTTCGAGATCGGGATCGTCACGGTTTTTCGGACTTCCCCGAGGTTAAAGGTCACGCTGCCGGAGGTTGCAGTGTAATCGCTACCGGCTCGGGCCGATCCGTCGCTGGTACGGTAGTCTACGGTCGTTGCCGCGATCGCGTCGGAACGTTCGAGGGTCAAACTCACGGTTCCGTCGTCTTCTCGGACGATATATTGAGACCCGATGAACCCGACGCGCAAGTTAGAGGTGTCGAAGAAGGAGAAGGGATCGCTACCGCCTCCAGACCCCGTACTGGGATCGCTGGGATCGCTGGGATCGGTCGGATCGCTACTACCTCCAGACCCCGTACTGGGATCGCTGGGATCGCTGGGATCGCTACCGCCTCCAGATCCCGAATTGCTCGAATCGAGTCCGAGGGCGAGTTCTAAGGTGCGACTGTCGATATTTTTAAGGATCGCGAGATATTCACCGCTTTGGCGATCGCGTGCGATGGTATCGCTAGCGTATTCGTCGGTTCCGGCCTCGAGGTTTAAGCGATCGAGGGTCAATCCGCCAATGAGTAACAAGCTGTCTTCGTTGGGGTTGTAGTCCTCGATGATATCGGCGTTTTCGAGAGCCGAACCGCCGGTGGTCGGACTGAGGGAAAAGCGATCGCGGCCTTCTCCACCGTAGAGGGTATCGCTGCCGACATCGCTGTAGAGGGTATCGTCGCCGAGGTCGCCGTAGAGGAGATCGTTGCCGAAATCTCCGAAGACCACATCGTTGTCTTTTCCGGCCATGACGGTATCGTTGCCGTCGCCGCCGAAGATGCTATCGACTCCCTGGTTGCCGTAAAGTAAATCGGCGTCGTCGTTTCCGTAGATTTCGTCGTTTTCGCTGCCTCCGCTGACGCTATCGTTGCCACTGCCTCCAAAGAGAAGGTCGTTGTCGCGATCGCCGACAATTTCGTCGTCTCCTGCTTCCCCGCGAACCATATCGTTTCCCTGGCCGGCATAGATGGCGTCGTCGCCGTCGTTGCCGTAGAGTCGATCGTCGTCTTGGTTCCCGAAGAGATAGTCGTTGCCTCCCATACCCACGACCGTATCGATTCCCGCTCCCGCCACGATGAGGTTGTTGTCGTCGTTGGCCACGAACAGGTTCGCCTCGGAGTCGAGGGTAACGGAACTGACGGAACTTAAGTCAAGTGCAACCATAGTCTCGCTCTCTATGCGATCGATTTCGATACAATGCGACGGTGCGGACGGCACGCACGCACGAACGATGGAGATGGCTTGACTCTGACGAAATGTGTGCGACACCTTCGCACTCGATTCGTTCGCACTGAATTCATTGGAATCGAATTCACGCACATTTAAGTTCGATCGCACTCAATGAGAATCTCCGAAAAAAATCATCTGAGATTTTGCATTTTCTGTTGTCGGACAACTTGCCACGACAATCAGATCGGATAGAGATCTCGTGCGATCGAAGTCGTATCCGTGTTTTTACGGATCGATTGACATAGGGGCTAGTCGCCTCTATTTGCCGTCAATTTGTTGTCCTTACGGTCGATAAGATTATCTTTCCGGAAAAAATTATAAGTTTCTTTTTTTAGTTTTATTGATTACAATTTCAAAAAAAATAGCTCAAAAAATAAAGTGTAAATACAGATAAATTGATTTTTTTTAGATCGCTTTTGCGCGTTTATACGGACAATAAAAATACCGAATTTTACGGAAGACAGAACGAGTGTCGCTCGACTATCATCGGTAGTTGTCGTTCGATCGCCATCGCAACTACGACCGAATCTATCCGAAGGCATCCGATCTCACAGAACGACAAACACGACAAAAGTTCCGCGATCGCTCGAGGGTCGCAGATAAAATTACGATAAAACTCAATGTGCCAGGTCTCGCTGGCGATCGCTCAATCGAGCATCTCGATCCACCCACGCCGCACTGCATGAAGCAGACGATCGATGGCTGCTCTGTCTTCTTCAGACATCCGATTTTCCAACAGTACAGTTCTCAACGCCTGTCGTTCGGAAAGGGTCAAACACCCCGAGCGCCAGACCCTGACTACGACTTCGCTAATGGCGATCGTGGATGAAATTGTTGATGAAAACATAAGCATCCTCGGGGTCTGTATTCAAGACTACCGGATTACTATGCACAATTTTCTCAGATCTTCCAGCGATCGCACCCCGTTCGTCAGGCGATCGGTATCACAAAATGACGCGATCGCGATCGCTGACAAATTGCCAACATTAAACTTTGGGAGGAGTGAGGAGAAGTAATGCGCCACAGTTGGCGATCGTCCGGATACCGATCGCGATCGCGCGAACAAATGAGGGTCAGGGCCTTTGGGAGTAACGATCGTGACAACAGTGTTAGTCGTCGAAGACGATCCGATCAACTGGCGAGTTTTCCAAAAAATTCTCACGCGACGCGGTGGTTTAAATGCTCTGCATACCGAAGACGTTGACGAAATACTCAATATCGCGCGATCGGGTTCTGCTGATATTATTCTGATGGATGTTTCTTTGGGGAACAGCCAATACGAAGGGCAACCCGTAGACGGACTCCGCATTACGCAACTGCTGAAAGCCGATCCGCAAACCGCTCATCTCCCCGTAATTCTCGTGACTGCCAACGCAATGGTAGGCGATCGCGAGGCATTTCTCAAAAAAAGCGGTGCAGACGGCTACATTGCCAAACCCATTCTCGACCACAACGACTTTATCGCTCAAATTCGCGCCATGTTACCGAAGACGGAAGATGGAGAGATGAGAGGTTGACACTCCCCAGCTATCACGGCGTGGGGATTCTTCCTTCAACGATTCGACTTGCTCTGACAGGTTTTCACCCGCCAAAGTAGCGGTCAAATCTCCAGAAGCGTTTGGGTCATCGACCCAAGTTCCGGTATGCCCTACCGTACTCAAGGCAGCGTTCAGGATGTTGACTGCGGCGTTATGGTCTCTGTCAAGTTCGCAACCACACTGACAAACATGGGTTCTCGTCGAAAGAGATTTTTGAACGATCGCACCACAACTCGAGCATTTTTGAGAGGTATAGGCAGGATTCACTGCCACGGTAATCTTGCCGAACTTCACCCCAAAATACTCCAACCACTTCCTAAACTGATACCAACCTGCATCGTGAATCGACTTGGCGAGACAGTGGTTCTTGACTAGATTCCGTATCCTCAAATCTTCGTAGGCCACCAGATCGTTAGATTGGATGACGCAACGCGCCAGTCTCTTGGCGTGTTCTTCACGTTGCCGACTTATTTTGAGGTGAACTCGTCCGAGTCGATTGACGGCTTTTTTTCGGTTAGCAGAGCCTTTCTGTTTTTTGCCCACCCTTCGGTGAGCGTGTTTGAGACGCTTCTCAGTGTTTCGGTAAAACCTCGGGTTCGGTTCGCACGCTCCGTTTGAATCGGTGTAGAACTCTTTGAGTCCGACATCCAACCCCACGGTATTTCCTGACGGTTCGAGTGTTTCTCGAACCTCGACACTAACGCAGAACTGAGCGTAATAGCCATCGGCTCTGCGAATCAGTCGAACCCGTTTGATTTGTTCTGTGCTGTAAAACGCCAAATCCCAGGTTCCAACTAGCTTCAGTCGTCCGATATTCTTCTTGTCCGTAAAGACAATGTGTTTGGGGTCGAGTAACTTCCAACCGGAGGTTTTGTACTCGACCGAACGACTGTTTTTCTTGAACCTGGGATATCCTTCTCTTGGTGCGCGTTCCCTAGCGCCGTGCGACGGCGCGGGGTCGCACCGCTTCTTGCCGGGAACAGACTTGCGGCAGTTCTCGAAGAATCGAGAAATTGCCGACCAGGCACGTTCGGCAGAAGCTTGACGAGCCGTGCTGTTGAGTTCTCGAGCAAAGTCGTACTCTCGGGCAAGTACCCGACAGTATTTATTGAGGTCGTATTTGTTAACCCCAGGGGTATCAATCCAATACCGTAGCGCCTTGTTGCGAACGAACTGTGCGGTTCGGATCGCTTCGTCGATGGCGGCGTATTGGTGGGGCTTCCCTTTGACTTTAAACTCGAGGACTAGCACGGTGGTCTGGCTCGATTGTACGAACGATTCTAGCACAAAATCCTGGATTGCCGAAAGCCGCCCTAGAAGGGCGGGGTTTTAAACCCAAAATTTTCGATAAGAAGCTTCTTCAGGGGAGAGGGGGAGAGCTGATAAGGCTATGATTTTACACTGTTCCCTGTTCCCCGTTCTTAGGAGGTATCGAAAGCCAAAGAAGCCCCAGGATAGGGAGAAGTACGGTGGCGTCCCCAACTCAAGGGAAGTCCTTGAAAGAGGCGGACGACAAAAGAGATACAGCCAAGGCGCCAACAAGAAAGAGTTCTCGGTCTGAGGGTCGCGGCGGCCAGACCTGTGGAGTCCGAGTCAGTCCGAGGGGAGGTCGAAGGCTTTTGGGAGTCTTCCCGACAAGCCCCTTCTGTGA
>NZ_JAQNCQ010000375.1:0-3575 GCF_028368005.1 Geitlerinema sp. CS-897
ATTAGAGCTAACGCCAACATTGGCTTGAAAAATCTAGCCTACAATATCCGTCGATATATCTTCTGGGAAACTCAAAAAGAATAACAGAATATTCTCGTTCTAAAACTTCTAAAATAGATGATTTTTCTCAAGAAAATACCTCTTAATATAGAAGAATAAAAAAGATGGTCTTCGAGATGTGAAAGACCATTTTATTTTTTTATTTTGAACTCAAATAATGAATTTTTCGAGGTTCCCTTCGGTTTTCGGAAGGAATCATATGTCCTTTATCAAGCCCAAAGCTCGCTCTGTAGTCTGGACTTGCAGTTTTAACCCAATTTGTGGGCAAACTGCTGTCGGATAGCCATGGGTAGTCAAATAAATCGGCAGAGTAGATCGAATTAGGGGGAAAGTTCGTGGGAGGATAGCCAATATCTTTTGCCTCATCCTTGTTTGGTCTCTTTATACTTCCTATCCATGACTTGTTAACTTGCCAACTTACCCAATTAGGTCCTTTAATCGCATCATTGTAAGATAGCGAGTATTGAGGCTTCTCAATCAGATAATTCTCGCGATGTGTATTTTCAAATGGTCGAGCCAAGGTAGGATTGCCTAACTTGAGATGAGCACTCTTAAAGAAAACATCATCCAGATAAACTGTACTGTCTCCTTCTAGAGTAAATTGCAACACTGCCGACTTACCTCGTAGATTCTCAGGAATATCTAAATGGAAGGTCTCCAATCCTTGTAAAGCATAATCAAGACTGTAAGTGTAGGGGTCTATATATTCTCCGTTAACATAATCGTAATAGCCAACGGCGCTTTCGCTTTCAGCCGGATTTTCAGCGAGCTTCAGATCGATTTCTCCTGCTGAAATCCACTCATCATCCGATTCCGTTCCTTTGATAGAAACTTTGAGAAGACCATCCTGGGGTTCCGGCACGTGCAAATCGAAACGCAATACGCCCCAATCGGGAACTACGAAGCGATTGTGCGTAATCTTGTCACCATCTCCCAGCTTCAGTGCATAATCCGTTTGATACCCATCCGAACTCGGATCGTTCCCCACCTTCCTCAAATGCTCTTCGAGAGTTCCGACATCCTTCAAATCCACCAACTGAGAAGTCGAAACCGCATCTTCTCCATTGTGGAACGACCAACCGGGAACCGCATCAGAAATCAAATTACGGAACCCATCCTTCGGCTGAAACACCGCATCAAAATTCCCATTAAACAGCGTCGGAACTGCAAAATCCCCCCGCATCGGCGCATCGTAAGTATTATCAAACGCCACCGGAACCCGTTCCACATCCGATGACGGACGCAAATTTAACGCCGCACCGCCTCCCAACACCGAATAGAACCAACCCGTACCAATCCCTTCCCAAGGCGCACTCTCTTCTCCATGAGCGAACTCCGACCCCAGATGGTCCGGCGAATACCAAGGACTCACGCGAGGAAACGCCTCATCATATAAGTGGTCGTAGTAACCATCTCCCCGACGGCGGAATAACGCTCCCTCATCCGACTCAGAATCGAACGGGAAATGAGTCGGGAACAAATCAGCCGTTCCTGCATACCAGTTGGGAACGCGCGTGTGAGTTCCCCCGAACCCGAAAAGAGGATCGGTTTCGCGAGTAAAGCCAGCTCGTCCGTCTTCGTAACCCTCCTCTCCCTGACGAGTTCCCAACTGTATTGAAACATCGGGTTCTCCCAGCAACGGCGCGTTGGGATCGGGATTCCGATTCGCCCATCCTTGACGGAGAAATTTTAGACCAGCGAGATCGATCGTTTCTGTTGTGGGAAGACGAGGAAGATCTCGACCGCCCGGCGTGAACGTCATTCCTTCCAGCTCGGGAACCGTCTGATAGTAATTATCGGCAAAGGTGACGTTCTCCCAAACTTGTACTTTCGGCTCCCGGAAATCGGAGAAATCAAAACCCAACAGTTCCAAACTCGGTTGATTGAAATCATGAGGATCGAGGGTCGTCATTTGCAAATCCCGAACGCTCGAACCGATTTTTCCACCCGCATTGGGGAAATACGTTCCCAAGCGCTGTACGATTTCACTGTTGACCACCGTACCGCGACTGAAGCCGATCAAGTGTAGGGGAGAGTCGAACAGCGCTCCCTGTTCGGCATCTGAGTTCGGTTTGAGCAAGTTGTCGAGCTGGACTAAGGAAGAAAATAGCGAGTCGGCGGCGGCTTCGGTAAACCCAGCGTCCGGAACTGCCGATTGTTCGCTAGTCAACCAATTGGGCAGCAGAACCAGCGGTTCGTTGTCTTGCAGGTAGCCTTCCTCTTGGATGTAGTTGCCCAGTTGAGTGAGATAGTCAGGGTTCCCAAGGCGGGAGCTGAGTTCAGGCTCTCGTCGTCCGTTCTTATCGACAGGAACCCAATAACCTGTGTTTGAATCGTAGTCCATGACTAGACCCTCGCGGTCTGGGCTACCTTGGGCAATACTGTGACCGAGTTGATAGTATCGCTCGGGGAGCTGAGACTGGCTATTAGTCGTTTGAGGCAGTTGGAATCCGTGAGTCAAAACGGTAACGCCACTGAAGGTATTGTCTCCGTTTTGAGCCGGTGGAACCGGCGTCCAGAATTCACCCACTTGGAACTGACGTTGTCCGTTGCTAAAGGCTTCTACTGCCCAGTTGTATTCTTGACCGGCAGTTAAGGTCAGCTCTTCAGGCAGCGTAAATCGTGTATTGGGCCCATCGGTAAATCGTATTCCATTACCCCACTGCCATTCTCCATCGCCATCACCACTTGGTGAATTGGCATCGTAGTAGCGGTTCCAAGTCGCCGTGAGAATGCGATTGGGATTGAAGTCGTAGAGTCCGAGGTCATCGTTCCAGCGACCGAGTAACTCTTCTTTCTCGCTCGAACTCAGTTGTTGGAAAGCCTCACCACCGACTTCTTCTACATCGAACCAGCGATCGCCCGGTAATAATCCTTCCCCTTCGTCAAAGGTGCTGAGGTAGAGATTGACTTGTTCGACGGAACCGGAGTCGAGGTCGTCAAATTCCCAGGTTAGGGTTGGAGTCAAAGCGTCTTCTGACCAAGTAGTGGTTGGAGGATTTAATGAAATATCCCACGCAGGTGTCGAAGCCACCGTGACACTGTAATCTTCACCCTCAGTACTGATGGGAGCCAAAGGATCGTCCGGATCGACCTCGTAGCGTTGTTCCCCAGTCGCGGGGTTTTCAATCGTCCTCAACCGTCCCGCCAGGAAAATATTTGGATTGATTTCCTCAATCGGTTGAGAGCGCAAGTCCTCCCAATGACTCGGGTTACTCGCCGTTGCCAACATCTGCTCGACCTCGAAAACGAAGGTACTTTCGAGTCCCGGATAGGCAGCGTACAAGGCTTTTCCGTCACCGGAGAGCGCCACGCCGTTGACCCGTGCTTCGGGGAGCGATCGCGTCCCCGCCACCAATTGCGGGTTGTCGCTCAGGGCGTCTTTAATAATGCCGATGTTGCCTTTACCGTTCCAACCGGGGAGTCCGAGACCCAAGGCGCGATAGTTATGACCGGCGACAAAGGCGTAGTGAGTGTCTTCGTAAGGAACCACAACCACTTCAACGGCTTCGTTG
>NZ_JAQNCQ010000376.1:0-22001 GCF_028368005.1 Geitlerinema sp. CS-897
AAGAAACTTAAAAGTGGGGATGGGCGTCTCCTCACTCTAAAACGCTCGAATCCTGCGCTCTGGACACAGAGATCGTTGTAGATGCAGCAGGTGGGAGAAGCCCGCATCGTATGCTTGCATCGATGTCGGGAGTACGTCACTTAAACTACAGTGCAGGCGATTTCTAGCTATTCACAGGCATAACCCCACCGTGTTTTCTCTAGGATTTGTTCTCGCGATCGCTCTGACTGCTAGCGGCTCTGCCCTCGCACAACTCGACGGTGACTATCCGGCCTTCGAGCCGCGCGTCGAACCCACGGAGGACGGTACGCGAGGCACCGGAACGCGCGGCCCGGTTCGCGATGGCGGTACTTGCATCGCTGACGGTGCAGAGATCGTGTTGCTCGTTCCGTCTGACAGTCCTCTGACCACGGAGGCGTTACCGGGGTTTCTGGCCGTGTTGCCCTTGGTGACTGAGTCGGGGGTCGATCGTGGCGAACTGCGGATTTTCGACGAAGAGGGTTCCCTCTATCGTGCGACGTTTCCACTCCCCGAGACGGAAGGGGCGATCGCTCTAACGCCCCCGGAAATCCCCGATCTCGAACCGGGTACGACTTACGATTGGTCGGTTCGCATTCTCTGTGACGAGTTCGACAACAGCAGTAACCCCATTAGCGTGGGACAGTTTCGCATCGCCGAACCGACACCGGACGTTCGCGACGCTCTCGGGGACGATACTTGTACCGAACGGGCGGCACTCTGCGCCCGCGATGGCATTTGGTACGATCCGCTGGTGGGGGTTTTCGAGGCGCGACTGGCCGATCCCGACAACGACGACCTCGACGCAGCCTGGAAATCTTTGTTAGAGTCGGCAGAGTTGGGCGAGTATGCAGAACTTCCCCTCGTCGGACGCTGGACTTTTGATGAGTAAGCGGTAATGGGGCAAGGCTTTCGAGGTTGGCTGTGGCAGTGGCGCGGCGCGATCGCCTCGGTTCCTGGCGTCACGGTGGTTCTGATGGCGTTGCGCTTTGCGGGGGCGTTGCAACCGTTGGAACTGGCGGCTTACGATCTGCTGCTGCGTTGGCGTCCTCTCGAACCCACCGCCTCTCGCGTGGTGTTGGTGGGGATTACAGAAAACGATATTACGGAAACCTTAGCCCGTCCGACGTTGTCTGACGGCGAACTGGCGCAAATCATCGAAACGATTCGAGAAGCGAATCCCCGCGCCATCGGCCTCGATATTTACCGCGATTTACCCCATCCTCCCGGCTCCGATCGCCTCGATCGCACGTTTTCGACCACTCCCAATCTCGTCGGAATTCGTAAAGTCGTGGGATGGAACGGCAATCCTCCCATTGATGCGGACGCCGTTCTGATGGAATTGGGACAAGTGGGGGCCAACGATATTAAAAGCGACGATGATGGGAAGATGCGGCGAGCGTACTTGTTTATTCGATCGCGCACTAGCGAACTCGTGACGGGGTTAGGGTTGCAGTTGGCGAAACAGTACCTCGCTCCTTACGATATCGAACCGGAACCCGCCCCCCACGATCCCGAGACGATGCTCTTGGGAACGGCGACGTTTCCCCGGTTTCAAACCTACGATGGGGGCTACGTGCGAGCTGACGATCGCGGCTATCAAATTCTTATCGACTATCGCAATACTTCGATCGCTCGGGTATCGCTGACAGAGGTGATGTCGGGAACGGTCGATCCTGACTTTTTTCGCGATCGCGTCGTCTTAATGGGTTACGTGGCTGAAAGTGCCAACGATATCCACTTTACGCCCCTCGGACACATGACGGGGGTAGAAATTCAAGCTCACGTCACCCAGCAAATTATTGCGACGGCGTTAGGAGAGCGCCGAGTGATGCGATCGCTGTCCGAACCGGTTGAATGGCTTTGGATCGTGGCTTGGATTCTCGTGGCGTCGTTGTGGAGTTGGCAGAAACGCCATGTTTTTGAGGCGTCCCGCTTGTCCCTTTCGCTGTGGATCGGTTGGGGCGTTTTAGGGATTGGCGTTCTCGTGGCCGTTTGGGTAGCGTTTACCCAAGGCTGGTGGCTTCCGGTGGTGCCGACGCTGTTTGGAATTTTCGGTTCGGCGGCGGCGATCGCCATTTATTTGGCAGCCAGCGCGACGCAGCTTCGTCGGATTTTTGGACGTTACATTACTGACGAAGTGGTGGCGACATTACTCGAAACACCTGAAGGTTTGAACTTTCAATGTCGCCGCCAAGTCGTGACGATTTTAATGTCCGATTTGCGCGGTTTTTCGACACTTTCAGAACAGTTAGCTCCCGAACGAGTGGTGGAACTTCTCGATATTTATTTGGGAGAAATGACGGATATTATTACCTTTTATAAAGGGACGATCAACGAGTTTATGGGAGATGGTATACTTGTTTTCTTTGGTGCGCCAACCTCTTCGGAAGACGATGTCGATCGTGCGATCGCCTGTGCTTTAGCAATGGAAGCAGCGATGCCGAGCCTTAACGAAAAATTGAATCAGAAAAAGTTGCCCGATATTCAAATGGGAATCGGGATTAATACTGGAGAAGTGGTCGTCGGAAATATCGGTTCGTTAAAGCGAGCCAAATGGTCGGTCATTGGAACTCATATCAATCTGGCAGCTCGAATCGAATCCTGTACGGTCGGCGGTCAAGTGTTGATTTCTAATTCGACCAAGATGGGAGTTTTAGGAACGTTAGACATCGATCGCACGTTTGAAATTGAAGTGAAAGGGTTTGAGGAACCGATTTTAATTCACGACGTCACGGGAATTTCGGGAAGGTATGGTTTGCGACTTCCTCGCGTAGAAGACGAACTCGTGAAACTGTCTCATCCCGTCGATATTTTATATCGAGAACTGTCGGGAAAATCGGTGCGCGATCGCCCGCAAACTGGTCGAATTTTACAGTTATCCGATCGTGCGGCGGAAGTACGAGGTACGTCTGTCGAAGAACCCCTGACCAATCTTAAAATCAATCTCGCCGACGGTGAAGGGTTTTGCACGGGAGATATTTACGCGAAAGTCACTCGACGCCACGACGCAGACGATACGCGATTTTACGTGCGGTTTACCGCCAAAACTCCCCAACTCGACGAACTTCTGGTACGGTGTCGCGAAGCACCGAGCGGCGATCGCTGCCCGACTCAGTTGAGCGATCGTTCATAATGAGGGTACGATGTTTCGTCCGTTACAATAACTGGAGGCATCTCCCGTGAAACGTTTCAATTTTCGAACGGCTTCTGTTTTGTCCGTCGCTGCGATCGCGAGCTTGGTTGGCTTTGCAACGATCGCAGACTGTGCGATCGCTCAGAAAAAACCCCCAGTTCGACGGACGATGGAGTCTTCTGATTTACAACGTACTCTGTGGCGACTCGTCTCGTGGAACGGAACGGCCATCGACGCCGATCTCCCCGAGATTACTGCAAACTTCAGCGAGGACACCGTTCGCGGTTCGGGAGGTTGCAACAACTACTTTTCGGGGTACGAGATTGCAAGTGGCGATCGCATGACGGTGTCGCCACCTGGCTCGACACGTATGGCTTGCGAACCCAACGTGATGGAGTGGGAATTAAACTATCTCGTTTCTCTCCAAGGTACGACCCGCTACGATATCGATGCGGAGGGCAATTTGCATCTGTGGTTCGAGACGGATACGGAAGCGGGAGAGATGGTCTTTGCGCCGTCAGAAATGGTACAGAAAAAATCGTTTTAAAAAAAATTGGGTTTCCCGAAAGAAACCCATTTGCTTGGCTTTCAAATTGTTTCCAGCGTCTAATTAATTGGCGGCGCAGGGATTGTCTTCTTTCGCCGCACAAGGGTTGTCTCCAGCACAGGGATTGTCTTCTTTCGCCGCACAAGGGTTGTCTCCAGCGCAGGGATTGTCTGGATCCATAGCTTCTTCAGCATTGGGAGACGTTGCATCCTGAGCAGCGCAAGGATTCGCACAACCGAAGGCGACGCCGAGACTCAATACTGAAAGGGTGGCGAGGGTCGTTAAGTATCGAACTTTCATCCTAAATGGTTCCTGAAATCAATAAGAGTTACTGTAGTTACGATCTGCGATCGCGTTTCGGTTTGGTCAACATCTAAATTTCCGCGATCGCCGTATCGCAAGCAGTTCCCCCTACCAGACTTCAACCATGACGAATTGGCTGGCTACAGACACCGGAGACTGTCAACCCTTCGATGGCGAGGTTGAGACGAGGTTACACTCTCCCTATCGACTGTATCGCCTGCTGACGGATTTAGAAGATATCGTGGCGGAGTTCGGGGACGATCGCGATCGCCTCTTCCGTATCGTTCCGCGAGTGCGTCAGTTTCTCACCGACGCGCAATGGCTCGAAGCCTTTTACGTTCCCCCCGATCCCAAAAAAGGTTGGTCGGTCTCAAAATTGTACGACGAACCGGACTATCCGTTTACAGTGCAACTGGTGGCGTGGACGCCGGGAGCCACATCGCCAATCCACAACCACGCGACTTGGGGAGTCGTCGCCATGTTAGACGGTTCTGAGAAAAACAGTTTGTGGCGGCGAACGGAGGGAGACGCGATCGAGAAGGTTGGCGATCGCGTTCTCGAACCGGGTGAGGCGATCGCGTTTACCCCAGACGCCATCCACTGTATTGAAGCCTTGGGAAACACGCCGACGGTCTCGTTTAATCTTTACGGAAAAACCGATTACACGAAGCGGTTTGAATTCGATCCGGTCACCCGCAGCGCCAAACGATTTTAAACGCCATCAAAACACATAAAATCTTCGGTTCGTTGTCGTTCCTCAACCCAAGCTTTTAAAAGCGACAGCATTCGATCGACAGACACAAAACTTCTCCGTGTCCTCTGTGTCTCTGTGGTGATTTTCCCTAAATTCTGTGGGTTTTCGTCCAAACTACAAATCTTTAAAAATACTTGCAGTTATAACAAAAATATGGTAAAAAACACCGCACCATAAAATCGATCGCCCACAATGCCAAACTTTCTCATTATCGGCGCGCAAAAAGGCGGAACGACTTCCTTATTTTACTACCTCAGCCAACATCCCCAGGTGCGAGTTGCCCCTCAAAAAGAAGTCCATTTCTTCGACTTGCACTATCATCTCGGCGTCGACTGGTACGCCAGACAATTTCCCGACACCCCAAACAGTGCGATCGCCGGAGAAGCCAGTCCCTACTACATCTTTCATCCCGACGTACCCCGTCGCGTCGCCGCTACTTGTCCCCAGGTCAAACTTATCGCACTGCTGCGAAACCCAGTCGATCGCGCCATTTCCCAATACTTCCACGAAGTCAAACAGGGTTTCGAGACCCTTTCTCTTCAAGAAGCCTTTCGCCAAGAACCCCAACGCCTCGCCACCGAAGCCGAAAAACTCCGGAACGACCCCCACTATCGCAGTGATAACTACCAACACTATAGTTACCTCGCGCGGGGACGTTACCTCGAACAACTCCAACAATGGTGGAACCACTTCCCCCGAGAACAAATGCTCGTTCTCAACAGCGAAGCCTTCTATCGCAACCCCAACGACACCTTGACGCGGGTGTTGTCCTTCCTCGACCTTCCCCCCATCTCCCTCGAGGCGTACCCCAGCCTCAACACAGGGAACTATTCAAACATTCCGCAGTCACTAAAACAACAGTTGCAGACGTACTTCGCTCCCCACAACCGCGCCTTGTTCGACGAGTTGCAGCAAGACTGGGGATGGAACGATTCGCTCTCGTGATATTCTGCCAGTACACCAGACTTGCCAAGAATGCGATACCATATCTGACTTGGCATCGCGCGGGGTCGTCCGTGTCGCTCTCGCGTCTAGCCGTTGGCTGGAAACTCCGAATCCGTCAAACCGCCAGTTCCGAACTTAGCCGCCATGCGTGTTTTATTCCTGCACCCGAACTTTCCCGCTCAATTTCGCCACGTCGCTACGATTTTAGGTCGAGATCCCGAGAACGAACTGGTTTTCGGGACGAAAAACGAGCGTCCTGAGTGGAAAATTCCCGGTGTGAAGAAGGCGTTGTTTTCGCCGAGTCGCGATCCCCGGCCGGAAACCCATCACTACGTCCGACCCCTCGAAAGTGCGGTGTTACACGGACAAGCGGTGTATCGAACCCTCATCGCCTTGAAAAATCAAGGCTTCGTTCCCGATTTGGTGTACGGCCATTCGGGATGGGGACCGACGCTGTTCGTGAAGGATGTCTTCCCCGAGGCGAAGTTGATGTGTTATTTCGAGTGGTTCTACTGGGCCCACGGTTCTGACGCGGACTTCGACCCCGCCGATCCCCTCTCTCCCGACGACGAGGCGAAAATTCGGGTGAAAAACGCGCCGATTTTGATGGATTTGTACGCTTGCGATTGGGGACTCTCGCCGACGATTTGGCAGAAATCCCAGTTTCCCAAGGAGTTTCAGCCGAAAATGACGGTGATGCATGACGGGGTGGATACGGAGTTTTTTAAACCGAAACCCGGTGCGAAGTTGGTTCTTCCCAATCTGGATTTGTCCCACGCGGAGGAAATCGTCACCTATGTTTCGCGGGGAATGGAACCCTATCGCGGTTTCCCGGAATTCATCGAGTCGATCGCCTATCTTCAGGAAAAACGACCCAACTGTCATGTGGTCGTCGTCGCCGCAGAACGGGTCTGTTACGGAAAATCGCTTCCGAACGGGAAAAGTTACAAAGAAGAGATGCTGGAAAAGGTTCCGTTAGATATGTCGCGGGTGCATTTTGTGGGAACTCTTCCTTACGGACAATATTTAAAAGTAATTCAAGCGTCTGACGCACATATTTATTTAACGCGGCCGTTCGTGTTGTCGTGGTCGATGATTGAATCGATGTCCACTGGATGCGTTGTCGTCGGCTCGGACACGCCGCCGGTTCGAGAGGTAATTCACGACGGGAAAAATGGCTTTTTGGTGGATTTCTTCTCGCCGAAACAAATCGCCGATCGCGTCAGCGACGTTCTCGAACACCCGACGAAAATGGCGCATATTCGGGAAAACGCACGGAAAACGGTTTTGGAACAGTACGCGCATTCGGTTCTGCTTCCCAAACACATCGAGTTGATGAAACAAGTGGCGGCGGGACAGTTCCCCGAACCGCAACCCTTGGTTAAAGTGCGAGAACGGGAAATCAGTCACCCGTCACCCGTCACCAGTCACCCGTGAAATCAGTCACCAGGAATCGGTAGGGTGTGTGACGCGGCTAGAAAATGTATGGTGCTTACACTAACCTGAAATTTTCCGCGTCACGCACCTTTTCTTCGTTGTCAATTATCAATTATCAATTATCAATTCTTGAAATGAGTGTAGTGGAAGCGTTAGCGGCGGCGGTACGATCGCACAGAACGGGAGATTTAGACCAGGCCGATCGACTCTATCGGGATATTTTAAACGAAGACCCCCAGCGAGCGGAGGCGTTACACGGTCTCGGTGCGGTGGCGTATCAGAAGGGAGAGTGCGATCGCGCCATCGAACTTGTCGAACGCGCCATCGAACTCGACAGCCGAAATCCGGTGTTCTACAACACGCTGGGAATGGCCTATCGCGCCAAGGGAAAACCCGAAGCTGCGGTCGCCAACTATCGCAAGGGAATCGCCATCGAACCTCAAAGCGCCACGCTACAGGCGAACCTGTCTCGCGCCTGGTACGATCTGCTGCAATGCGATCGCACGGCGGCGTTAACTCACTTGATTCAAACGGCGCGTCAGTTTCATCGCGCGGGATATCTTCAACAGGCTGAAAAGCTTTACCGACAACTGCTCGATCGCGAACCTAACCATCCCGATGGGTTGCAAGGGTTGGGAACGCTGGCGTACCAACAACGCCAGTTCGATCGCGCGATCGCCTTTCTCCAACAAGCCATCGATCGCAGTCCCGACAATTCCAGCTACCACCACAATCTCGGTGCGGCGTACCAAGCGCAACAGAACATCGCTGAGGCGGCGGCCTGTTACCGACGGGCGATCGAACTCGACCCCAGTTTAGAACAGCCGCGCCAACAACTCAATACGCTACTGCGACAGTTACGCCATAGCAATCTCGAGGCTTGGAAACGGGAACTTTTACATTTAGCGCAGCTATTTCAGCGTCAGGAAGACTACAAACAGGCGGTTTATCTCTATAAAAAACTCCTCGAAGGCGATTCCAACAACGCTGAAGCACACTACGGGTTAGGTTGCATCGCCTACCACCACCATCAAAGCTATCAAGCCGTTCTCGATTTACAAAAAGCAGTCGAACGCGACCCGCAAAATGCGACGTATCAAAATGCGTTGGGATTGGCTTGCGAACTGCACAGCGTTCCGAGTAAGGCGTTAGAACATTTTAAAAAGGCGTTGGAACTCGAGCCGGAACGGGAAGAAATCCAAGAGAATTTCAATCGCATTATCGATTATTTCTTGAATTACTATCATTATATTGGTAAGTGGAATTACGATCTGGAAAATTATAATACTGTTGCGGGATACGAGTTCGAGACCGGAAACTTTATCAAAGAGCATACCGGACGAATTCGCACGGCATTACGCTACTATCGCCGCGCCTTGGTATTGAGACCGGAATTTCCCGAGGTTCACCATACGCTAGCCGAGTTGTATTTAGAAGAAAAGAATTACGTGGCGGCGATCGATGCGTGCCGAAAAGCGATTCAAGGCAAACCGGATTTTGCCGAAGCGTATAAAAGTTTGGGGAATGCCTTTTTAGGGCAGCAAAATGGCTCTGCGGCGATGAACGCTTATCAGCGAGCGATCGCGATTAAACCTGATTTTGCTGAGGTATACTCGAACATTGCTAGTCTTTATTTCTTCCAAAATCAGCCGCAAGAGTCGTTAAAACTTTATCAAAAAGCACTTTCGATCGATAATAAAATTCCTGGAATTCATTGGAATTTAGGGAAGGTTTACGAGCGTCTGGGCAAAGTTGACGAAACGATTCAATGTTGGAAACAAGCGTTAGATCTCGATGCTGAATTTGGTGGCGGTGAGTCCTATCGTTTACTGGCGAATAAATATTACGGTAAAGGGGACAAACAGACGGCGATCGGATTCTATAAAAAAGCGATCGCACTCAAAAGCGACCTCAGCGAAGCCTACTGGAGTTTGTGCGAGATTTACAACGTCCTCGACCAAGCGGCGGCGCGAGAAATTTCGCTGAAATACTGTGAAAATACGAAAGGGAAAGACGCGGTGATGGCGTCGCTGGCCGCGATTAAGGCACATTTGAACTCGGGGGTCAGCGATATTGCGATCGCCAAGTTTCAGGAGATGGAACCGCAAATTTACGAACTCCTCAAAGGAACCCTCACCTATCAGGATATCGTGCGGCTTTATCTCAATATCGCTTTCGATATGCCACACTTACGAGATGACGTTCCGGCGAACGCTAAGCTATGTAAGAGTTTGGCACAGTTTTATGTTAAATATCTCGAAGCGAAATCCAACGCCGAGAAACACAAAGAGATTCCCCTCAACCTGCGTCCGAACCCCAGTCATCCGCTTCGCATCGGCTTTTTATCGAAACACTTCCGCCGCCATTCCGTTGGCTGGTTGAGTGTGGATATTATGGAGGAACTGTCGAAACTCACGCCGCACATTTTCCTCTACGTGACCGGAGACATGGGACGAGACGAACTCACGCAGCGGTTCGAGACCTATGCGGAGAAGTTTAGCCGACCCCAAGGCGCACAAGCTAAGGCGATTTTGGCGGAAGTGGCGAAAGATCGGTTAGATGTTTTGGTAGATATGGATTCGGTGACGGTGATGCCGAATACAGAAGTGTTTTACAACAGTCCGGCCCACGTTTGCGTGTCCTGGTTGGGATTTGACGCGCCCTATTTGACGCCGAAGAATTACTATTTAGGAGATTGGCAAACTCACCCCGCTGGCGTGGAGGAACACTACATCGAACAGGTGGTGCGCCTTCCCGACTCCTTTGCGGCGACGCGGGGACTTCCCATTAAAGCGGTCGATCGCGAGGTGTTGCGGCGATCGATGCGAGTTGCGCCGAATCAGGTGGCGTTTCTCTGCGTGGCGACGGGGAACAAGTTCTGTCCCGAGTTGGTAGAAGCGCAGATTCGTATTTTGGCGCAAGTTCCCGACAGTTTGCTGTTTTACAAGGGTCGCGTCGGGGATTTGGTGGCGATCGAACGCATTTATAAGGAAGAATGTCAGCGTCAAGGCGTTCGTACCAACCGCATTCGCGTTTTACCGCGCACTCGCACTGAAGAAGAACACCGTTTAATTTACCAGTTCGCCGACGTTCTCATCGATTCTTATCCCTACAGCGGTGCGACGCACGTGGTCGAGGCGTTGTGGTTCAATATGCCAGTGGTGGCGTTGGTGTCGCAACAATCCTTCGGTCGTCAGGCGTACTCGTTGATGAAAGCGGCGGGAACGGACATGGGGATTGCGTTGACGTGGGACGAGTATATTGACTGGTCGGTTCGCTTGGGACGCGATGAGGGGTTGCGCCAGCAGATGCGACAGCAGTTAGAACGGGGGAAACAGACGGAAACCCTCGCGCCGTTGTGGAATCCCAAGAAGTTCGCTAACGATATGTACGGGATTTTTCGGGAGTTGGTGGCGAAGCAGGTTTCTCGGGGATAGAGTTTGTTGTAGTGAGGGGTTTCGGGTGGACGCGGTTCACCCGATTTTCTTAGGAAAGTCGGGAGTAGGTTGAGGCTCTTTAGTGTTCGTCTGCTCATGGAGAAACGTAAAAAAGACTAAACAGACATCGGAAGTAAAATCCACCCTAAAATACTTAAAGAACTTATGTAAAAATAGGCAACGGATGCTGAACGAACTCACAGAGGATGTACCCAAACCATGAACGAGTCTGAGATGCAGTCGTTTATCTGGCAACATAGCGAAAGTGCAAGACCTTTTGCGGATCGAGCATTCCGCCTTGGAAATAGCTACTACATTTTTCCTGAGCCTAATTTTAGTCAGGAAGCACAGGAATTAGTTCGATATCTCATAGTAGCGAGTGAGAGTTGGCAAAGGCGCATTGTTGATTTCAAGGTTTTCCGAAAACCCAGAAGAAATCGCCAACTCAGTAAAGAGCTGATTCGCAAGTCTGGGATTAGAGCCTTATTTGAGTTTGCTAAAACATCCTATTCTGGACATCAAAAAATCCTTGAAGGCTATTGGGATGTACTTGATAAAGGCTATTGGGATGAAATTGATATTTATCGTAATGCTAAAACGATGAGCCAAGATCGGTTTGAATTTTGGCTCATCGACTATTTGTTAACTAATCCAGATGATACAGTAGAACAAGATGAAACCTTAAAGAAAAGTCATCTTGATGTAATTCTTGATGAGCTTTTTCCACTTTTAGGATCGACGATCGATCGGTACTGTATGGTAGATGCTAACGATGAAAATTGCCCTTTTGCCCCTTACTTTTTTATTGGAGCGTCTGTGCTAATTATGATAGCAGTAGAATGGGAACTCTAGGCAAAAATACTATCATGCTAAAGCGTGCTTCTTAATGAAAGACAATCGCGTTTAACAGTCGATCGTACCTCGAACGTCATGTAACGCATTGGGAACCAATTCACAGGCTAGAACGTAAGCTTCGGGGATATCCTGCACGCGCGTAATGCCGAAATCCGCCGCTTTTTTAAAACTGAAGTTCCCTCTAAAAAAATTGACGAAATGCTTATCTAGCGGGAGGTTCAGCGATTTTTGAAAGTCCCCGTCTGGCTACATCTTTAAAAGCGACTCCAGCAGCGGATTTTGAGGCGATCGCTTTTTCTACAGGATACGCCGATCGCGTTGAGACAAGCAAGTGTCAAGGTGGCTACGGGATTGAAATCGTTACGGCGATGGCGTAGAGTGAAAATAGGTGGCCGAGTTAACTCACCGGAAAGACCGAATCGCTACAACCCCGATGAAACATAAGGTTCAGCCATTGCACTCGCGAGGTTGTACCCAGTAAGCTTTTGGACAATTCTCGCGGAAACCCTTGCTGGGCAAGGTTTTTAACCCAACTGGAATCTCATTACTTCAGGGAACTTCAGTTTAGAGGGAACTTCAGCCCTGAAAAAAGTTCCCCCGACACAACATCGAGGGAACCAGTGCGAGAACAATGAGGAGCGATAGCTTTAATTAAAACGCCTTTAATTAAAACGCATAGTCGCCGTCGGGGACTTCCACGAGGGAGTCTTCAACCGCCGCAACGTCTGTTGTGCTGAGGACGAATCCGACAAAGAATCCGGCTTCGAGTTTAATGCCAACATCTTCGATCGAGTCGTCGTTGAAGTCACCCACCTCAAACGAAAGGTTCGAGATGCTTTCGAGAGCGATGCGATCGACGCCAGCCTCGAAGTCGGTAATTAAGTCGGTACTTAACGCCGCTTCGATGTTGATGTCGGTTTCGATCCGCAACACGAAGGTATCGCTTCCGCCTTCACCGGTGAGGATGTCGAAGCCGAAGTCGCCAAAAATGGCATCGTCGCCGTCGCCACCCATGACGATGTCGTTTCCTTGACCGCCACGAACGATATCGTCGCCGTCTTCACCCATAACCACGTCGTCCTCTTTGCTTCCGTTGAGAACGTCGATACCTTCGCCACCCATCACGCTATCGAAGCCGTCTCCGCCGACAAGAACGTCGTTTCCAGCTTCGCCAGAGACTTCGTCGTTTCCGTCACCGCAATCGATGGCGTCGTTGTCGTCGGTTCCCGACACGCTGTCGTCACCCTCGGAACCGATAACGTCGTTTTCGCCAATGTCGTCGAGATCGACACTTCCTCCCGTAGTAAGTTGGAACGTGGATTCGCTCGAAAAGGCGATCGCCGCCGAGGTGGTGGTACTCCACACGACGTTCAGCGTCGAGGAACTGCTCAAAATGGCCGATCCGGCGATCGCTCCGTTTCCAGTTCCGTCGCCACCGATAAATACGCCGTTGGCCGCTTGAATCGACACGACGGTTTCGGTGGACAGTTCGATGAAAAAGCTACTGACGCCGCTTCCGCCGCCACCACCACCGGAATCGCCAGGATCGCTCACGAGGGTCAGTTGTCCGTACAGATCGGCGATGTCGAATCCTTCTTCGGGAGAGTCGAAGCCGCTCTCGAAGCTGGAACCGCCGTCTTGGGAGAATCCTAGCAATTCTAAGGTAAAGGTTTTTCCGTCTACCTCGAACGTTTCTGGGGTTAAACCGCTAGTGACGAACCGCAGGCGATCGGCGTCCATCACGGGATCGCCGGTGTCGTTGGGGGTGTTGAGAATATCGAAGAGAAAGTCGAAATCGACTTCGCTGTCCGCACCCTCGACGTCGAGTTTGACGGCGAAACCAAATTCTCCGTCGAAGCCGCTATTTCCGACGATAGTTCCGTTGCGATAGAAAATCTGTCCGAGTTTGAACGGTTCGTCAATGTCGGCGGCGAAGCGATTGGTTCCGTCGAACTGGAGGACGCTGGTAAAACTTCCCGAAACGGCGACACCCCAGTCGAAGCGGTTGTCGGTTCCCCCGTTGCGATCGCTAATTTCGATGGTGGAACTGGCGGTTGTATCTACGGGTTCGGTAAAACTCCCAAAGGATTTACCGACGACTTCAGCGGGACAGTCGCAATCGCTGGAGTTGCCGCTATCGCCGCTGCTGTCGCCACCGCTATCGTCGCCACTGTCGTCGCCGCTATCGCCGCTACTGTCGTCGCCACTGTCGTCCATCATGTCGTCGCTATCGTCGTCATCGTCATCGTCATCATCGTCATCGTCATCATCGTCATCGTCATCATCGTCATCGTCATCGTCATCCATATCGTCCATCATGTCGTCGTTACGCAGACGCATACTCTCGAAGGTCGGGAATTCGGAAGTTTCGTCAAAGACAGAGGACGTGAAATCAGTTTTCATGGATCTTTTACCTGCATCGATTTGCTAATTCGCAATTCTGAAACGATCGCGATCGCGGGTTGTTTCGATCGCCTCTTTCAGTTACATCTCACGACGTTTTTTTCGATCGCGAGTTCCCTATTCAATTGATTTTTATAATGTTGATAATAACGCTGTTTTTTACAAAAACACAACGACTAACAGCGTTAAATTAGATAAAGAAAATCTTTAACGCTGTTATTTATTTATTCTCTAACTCTATCGGCGCGAGGGGACACAAAACACTTACAGCGCCAGGTTTAGGTAGTCAAAGAAACTCGCAGAACGAGCCATCACTCTGGGATGGAAATGTCAAGATTTCTGAAAAATAGATGCTTGCTGTTCTTACACAACACTGTAAGGGGTGGGTTTCGATCGCTTTTCACAAGTTTCTGTATTTCTACTTACGCATACCGAAATTCGAGATCGCATCGTTAAACGCGTCGGACACTTTAGGAAGTGTCACAGATATCGAAGCTTTACAAAATCAATATAAACTCGCTGCAATTGTTAAATTTGTATTTAATTTCGATAGTTTTCTTGACAGAGAAACCCTCAATCCTCTAGGACTTGACTCCAAATTGCCAAGCCGCCCCCACGTCCTCGTGCGCCGAGGCCGGTGTCGTCAACCCAAAAGTACTTAAAAAATGCCTGCTGTTTGACTGGCGTGTCGTAAAAACAGCGATCGCGTTCTTTACCGTTGCGGACGTAACCCTCGAACAGCGTCCGTCCGAACACCTGCACGGTCGCCCGCGTGAAATCGAACGCCAGTAACCGATTGCGCTCGACGAACTTCACCGGCCCCGTCAGCGTAAACCGCAACCCTCCCACTTTGACCGAATTTTCGACTCGTCCCGCGTCCCATTCTGGGGTAGGTTCTCCGTCGCGGCGATCGCCTTGCGAATAGGTTAGCCGAATCTCGAGCCATCGGGGAAGATAGCGACCCGCCCCTAACACTACCCCCGCTCGCTGACGACTTTTCTGGGTTCCCGTGACGAATCCCAACCGCCAAGTTCCCAACAGGCGATCGAACTCTAACGGCTCGCGATCGCGTTTCGATTGCTTTTCCAAGGCTAACAAGGCTTCGACCACAGCATCCGCTTGAGGGCGTTCGGAGAGTTCCCCTCGAATCGATCGAACGGCCTCTCGAACCAATTCCACAGTTTCAGACACGGGTATTTTCTCCTGGGGGGCGATCAAACGACGCGATAAGCAAATTCCAAAGTCGCCCAAACGCGGGTATCGAGGGCGTAAAAGTCCGTCGAAACGTCTTCGTCCTGGGTGTTACGGAGACTGGCCACGTGCAAGTCTTGCAAGATAGCTTTGGCGATATCGAGGGGCGTGTCGAGGGTGCTGAGGTCGCGGGGGTTGCGAGCGGGATGGGTGCGAGCGGCCAGCAGTCCCAACGCCAGAGCAAAGGGGCGATCGCAGCACAGCAGTTGCATTTTCACCGGTCCGACCGGCCGTCCGACTTCCCAACTGACGTTTTGCGAACCGGGGGGCAAACTCACCGTCTCTCCCGGCATTAGGGGATCTTGCTGAAGCGTGGGTGGATTGGCGTTGCTGACGGTGTGGAACGGATAAAACGCGACGGTGCGTCCGCTGCTGTCGAGACCGAACAGGAGATAGTACAGGGGGCGATCGCCTAAATTTTGTAGTTGGTAGCGAATGCGGCTCCCCGCTCGCACTTCGAGAACGTCTTCCGTACTACTTTTCGGCATCGGTTGACCGCTACTGCGGCGTTTCCCTCGCAACGTTTGTTTAGACACGACGTACTGGGGAGTCGTGGCGTTACCCTCGCCGTCGAAGACGAGAAGACTGCCGCGAACGCCGATTTGCGAAGACCCTGCGTTGGCGGTCAAGCCCATGAGTTTGGCCGCGAGGAGGGTGCGAAGTTGGGGAACCAAGCGTTGAACGGATTTTTTGATGGCTTCCTCGTTTTCGCCGATGCTGTTGGGAATGAGTTCGCGGCCGATCGTGAACAAGCCGTAACTGCCGAGATCGCTGGGAAGATCGATAGCTTCGGTCGAGTAAGTTTGAGCGATAGTCGCCCGACGTATCCGTCCGAACAGACAATCTGCCGGTTGCTCCCCAGCTACGACCGAGGACACCGAGCGAATGCCGGAAAAGGCGCTGGTGGCATCGACGCGCTCGATGCGTTCGAGTTTGGGGTCGAGGGCGACGGTGAGTCCGAGGCTGCGAGGAACGACGCGCAGGTCTTCGCGTACGAGCTGACCGGGTACGAGGCGGGATAGGTCGGACTCGGAGGTTTCGACGAGTTGCGCTTTGGCTATCAGACCGTCGCGCGATCGCACTTTGAGGGTGAGAGGGTCGCGGTTGGCGTCTCCCGGTGCGGGAATCACCGATAAGAGACTGTTGGGGCTGTAACGTTCGAGAACCTCGCTGGGCAACCCTCCGAGCCACACCGAGGCGCTGGCGTTGTTGCGATCGACCGATAACACCGCACCGTCGGCGGTTACGGCAGTGAGTTGGGGAACCAACAGCGAGAGATTGCTGTCGCCGTTTTGGGACGGACAGTCCGCGAGGCGTCCGATGCAGAGTTGGGGCTGTTGGTCGCGACCGGCCAGGCGATCGACGGTTTGAGCGGCTCGGCGTACCGTCGCCCCGACGGGGAGTTCGGGGGTCGCCCACCACAGTTGTTGAGTCAGAGCGTAGGTAAAGGTTCCGGCCGAGAATCCTTGCCAACGGTTTTCGGTGGCGATTTGCTGTTCTGCCGATGCTGTCAGAACTAGACCGGGAACGCGATCGCTCGTGGGTCGATCTGTGCCGAGGCGATCGCGCAGTTTCGCCAATCGTTCCTGCTGGGTTTGGCTGAAGGACGCGACGGTTGGAGACGGGCGCGATCGGATGCGTAACGATCCCTGTAACGGCGTTCCAGGGTAGGTATAGCTTGTATCGAGGACGGTGACGACTTTTTTCGTCGCCAGCGATCGCAACAGTAACGCCAGGGTCGTCAGGGGCAAGTCTGCCTCGTTTTCGTCTGCTGCGACCAGGCTGTTCTGTACCTGTTCGGAATCTCGGGATACCTGTATCTGAGAGCCGTAGCCGCTGAAGTGAAACAGGACGACGTCCGACGGTCGGACGCGATCGATTAAATGCTGTTGAAACGCCTCTTCAATACCTCGAACTGTGGCGCGATCGTCGGTGAGGGTCGAGATATCCTCGGGGTCGAAGCCGAAACGGTGAATCAAGACGTTGCGTTGGAGGCTGACGTCTGTTTTACAGCCAAACAATCCCTCTTCCGACCCCGTCGCCGATTCTGGATAGCGATCGATACCGACCAAAAGGGCGAGTTTGCGCGGTGCGTTTTGAGCCAGCACGCGGGCCGCGTCGCGGCTTTGAAGGGACAGCCCCAATTCGATCGCGGCCGTCGCCACGAGCGAGCGAGTGGCGTATTGTAAGAAACCCCGTCGTTTCATGTCGGTTTGCGGTGGTTAGGGTGGGTTAGGCGGTGTTAGAAGTTTACGGCGGTTCGGTTCCCGACGTTCGAGGCTCGCACGCCCTTTTTCCCTGAGTTCGGCGATCTTTCGATTCCGGTCGGGTTTCCGAGGGCGATCGTGTCCCTGCGCCGATAGGCGTCAAAAGTGAGGCGATCGCAAGTCCATCATTAGCTTAATCAGCTTAAAACCAGTTTTCAACCCGTTTCAGACGAATTCAAAACGGCTCTAAAACGAGTCGTTGTCGAGAAATGCTCCCCGACAACGACAACCGCCCTACGGCTTACTCTTTACCTTTGTGCATGGCGTTGGCGAGTTCCGTCGCCACTTCCGGACGGGAGAATTCCGGCGGCGGTAACTGACCGCGTCGTAGCATTTCCCGCACTTTCGTACCGGACAAATGAATGCGCTCTTCCGGGGTACTCGGACTCGTCTTCGAGGTGGCCATCGACTGCGTGCGCGTGCAGTAAAAGGCGTGTTCGAACTTCATGGGAACGATACCCAGTTCCCCAGGCTCGAACTCGTCGAAAATATGTTGGGCGTCGTAGGTTCCATAGTAGTCCCCGACTCCAGCGTGATCGCGTCCCACAATAAAATGAGTACAGCCGTAGTTCTTGCGAACCAATGCGTGGAAAATGGCTTCGCGGGGGCCGGCGTAGCGCATCGCCGCCGGGTTGATGGCCATCATCACGCGATCGCGCGGAAAGTAGCGATCGAGCATAATTTCGTAACACCGCATCCGCACGTCAGCGGGGATGTCGTCGCTTTTCGTCGCTCCCACCAGCGGGTGGAGGAACAAACCATCAACGGTTTCGAGAGCGCACTTCTGAATGTACTCGTGGGCCCGGTGAATCGGGTTTCGGGTTTGGAACCCGACCACGGTTTTCCATCCTTTCTCAGCGAACAACTCCCGACTTTCAGCGGGGTCGATTTGATAGCGGGGGAACGAGGGATGGGGGTCGCGTTGCAGCAGCCACACCGGCCCGGCCAAGTTGACGTCCCCTTGTTGATACACCACCGCTACGCCGGGGTGTTTGTCCTCGTTCGTCCGATAGACGTGAAGGGCTTCTTTGAGTTTGTCGTACTGATATTTCTGGGTCAGTTCCAGAACGCCGACAAACCGTCCGGTCGAGTCGTCCAAACGTACCAAACTCCCGATTTCCAGGGAATCGGCCACGTCTTCGGTGACGTTGAGGGTAATGGGAATCGACCACGGGAGTCCATCGGACAACCGCATATCCGTGACGACGCTTTTATAGTCGGCCTCTTCCATAAAGCCAGTCAGAGGGCTGAAGCCACCGATGGCGATAAGGACGAGGTCGGAAAACGTGCGATCGTCCATCTCGACGCGGGGAAGACTATCCGCCTTATCGAGAAAAGTTTGCTTTTGTTCCTCGGTGGCAATCCGGTTAATTAACGTGCCACCGTGAGCGGGGATGGTTTCTTGATACTGTTTTGCTGCACTCACGTTTGAGACGGGGTGAATTTTTTACGAAACGTTGCAGTTGCCTTCAGTGTATCTCCTCTTGGCACAACCGTTAAGCGATTTTTGGTTGGCCATGAAGGGGATAGGAGGACAAGGGGACAAGGAGGACAAGTCGTAGGGTGCGTGTTTATCAGTGAAGAGTGCAGAGGGCAGAGTGTAGAGTGGGAATTCCTCTTTAACTCTTCACTCTAGACTCTTAACTCTTCCCTGAAAGAGGCGCACCGCCAATGTACACCGCCAACATACAAGGGGGTGTGACGCGGCCGAAAACTGTATGGTTTTGACCGTAACATGAGCTTTTTCGCGTCACGCACCCACTCATCATCGGGTTATCCGGTCATCTCATCATCTGAGAACCCCGGTATCTTGGCTATCTCTGATGTGAGATCTCCTCATCTCCTCACCTCATTATCACGAGGCGGTGCGTGACGCGGGAAATCTCATTTTACTTTCAACACAAGACATTTTCTGCCCGCGTCACACACCCTACGACTCCTCATCATTCGTTCGAGGATTTCCCGTGTCCGCGGCCGGAGATGTTTTCGATCGCGGCGACGACAGCTTGAGAGGCGGCGATGATGTCCCGCTCCTCTCCACCGAGATAAAGACGACCGAAGCTTCCCACGGCTTGTACTTGTAAAATATTGATCTGGGCTGATTTTTCAGCTTCGTTCGCCGCTAAAGCAGCATAAGCGGCCGGGGCGACTTCCATCACGTACAAACTTTGTCCGGCCAGCAACATCTGTCCGCGACGGGTGCGGTTGATCAGTTGCGTTTGGTGGGGGTCGAGGTTGCGGATAATCTGACTCGACATGATGCGCGGTTTGAGACGTTCGCTTTCCTTGACTCCCAAAGCGTCGAGAATGGCGATTCCGGCGGTTCGCGTGTCGCTTTGACGGCTAGAGTGAACTTCGAGCAACCCATAAAGCCGTTCCACCACCTGCACCCCAGGACGAACAGATGTGGACTTGAGGGCGACGTCGGTAATGCGATTGATTTCAATTCCCGGCGAGATTTCTACCCAAAGCGACGTATCGCCAGGAAGGGGGAGAAATCCGAGGGCGACGGTTCCCATGTAAGCAGCGTGTTGAGGTTGCAGACTGTCAATATAGACAAAGCTGCGTAGTTCGACTCCCAAAGTTCGATTCTCCGCGAAAGACCGATTGGCAATTGTAGAGTACGACATCACCCGTGTCAGGCGAAGTCAGCCTGCGACATTCCACCGCACGACATTCGACTAATACCACGAAACGGAGAGGGAACAGGGAATAGGGAACGGAGAACGGGGAACAGGAAACGGGGAACAGGGAACAGTTGCTCCCCCTCTCCCTTGCTCCCTCTCTCCCTTGCTCCCCCTCTCCCTTGCTCCCTCTCTCCCTTGCTCCCCCTCTTCCCTTCTCCCTATGACGATCGATCGACTTGTAATTTGGATGGTACTGCTTTCGGGAGTGGTGTTTTTGGTGCGATCGCTCTCCGCCAAACCGCCACAATGGGGATGGTCGATCGTGTCGGTGGCGATTCTGGCGATTACGGGGACGCTCTTAGCCATCGCGTCTGTAGGATTGGCGGCTTGGATTGGCGGGATGTTGTGGGGGATATTCCTGTTGTTTCCAGTGTTGGGGTTGCGCCGGGTCAACGATTTGTTTCGCGAGGAACGGTATCAGGCGGCGAGTCGGTTGGCGGTGGCGATCGCGATTTTACACCCCGCCGATGGCTGGGCCGATCGCGTGGGGGTATTGCAGGCGTTGGCGGTGGCGAAAGGGGGCGATATTGAAAAGGGGCGATCGCTCTTGCAGATTTATCAAACTCCGAAAACGGTTCTCGGACGCAGTGCGATCGGTTTAGAGTATTGGATGCGGGGGGCGTGGGACGAGTTACTGAATTGGTTGCGATCGCGCCCGGAACGAGAGCGGGATGCCAATTTAATGCTGTATTATCTGCGCTGTTTGGGGGAAACGGGGCAGGTCAACGAGATGTTACGGATGTTTCCTTCGGTAGACGAGCATTTACGGCGAATCGGAGATCTCGATCGCCTCAGTCAAGCGAGATTGTTCGTTTTAGCCTTTTGCGGCGAAACCCAACAAGTCTATCGACTGTTCGAGGGGGAACTCTCCAAGTACTCCGTCTCGAACCAACAGTTTTGGCTTGCTACCTCACAGATGGCGATGGGGAGAACGCGACAAGCGCAGCAGATGTTGGGGGCGTTACAGAAAGATTGCGATCCTGTGTTGCGGAGGGCGATCGCTTGGCGACTCAACCAAACCCAACTCGACTTTAAAACCCACTTTAGCGACTATTCAGCGCGAGTGCTATCGGCGTTGAAGCTGCAACTGTCCCAAGAAGCGCGATACAGTGGGCGCGTAGCGGGAAAACGGGCGATCGCCACCTGGGGACTCATCGGCTTAAACGCAGCGGTGTTTCTGTTGGAATTGCGCCTCGGCGGAAGCGAAAACCTCTGGGTACTGTACCGACTGGGGGCGTTGGTTCCCGAGGAAGTGTGGACGGGGGAATGGTGGCGCGTTGTCACCGCCACGTTCCTGCACTTCGGGATCTCTCACCTGGCGATGAATATGTTCGGGTTGTATATCTTGGGACAGTTCGTCGAATCGCGCATCGGAATGCAGCGGTTTCTGGTGACGTATTTCGCCAGCGGCGTCGGTTCGATGGCGTTTATTTCCCTGTTGGCGTTGCGTGGCGGCGAGACTCAGTTTGTCGTGGGTGCGTCGGGGGCGGTGATGGGGTTGATTGGCGCGGTGGCGGCGATTTTTTGGCAAGGTTGGCGTCAGGAAAAAGCGCAAATTGCCAAAGATCGGTTGCGATCGATCCTCTTCGTGATTGCGATTCAAGCGGCTTTCGATTTATCGATTCCGGAAATCTGTTTTCTCTGTCATGCGTCCGGTGCAGTTTTAGGATTTATTACCGCAAATTTGTTGATTTGGCGCAAATCTTAATATTTTTTAGGGTTATCGACGGTCTAAATGGGAATATTCCAGTTGTAAACCAAGCAGAAATACTTAAGCGGGTAGTCATGTACACTGATGATAACGAGGTTGGAAAGAAGCACTATCCAGATTCTTCGCAGTACTCCAGCCATAGCTGAAAGCTTGGCTGGTGGTGTAGCGAAGCGCGACCGAGGGGAGTAACCTACAAAAGATTTGCTACAGTTTAGATATGCTAAACATGACGTGGGAATTTAAGCTAGAG
>NZ_JAQNCQ010000377.1:0-77998 GCF_028368005.1 Geitlerinema sp. CS-897
CCCCTAGCACCATGCCATCCAGCCAAGGCGCGGCGGCTCCTGAAATCCGGTCGTGCTTCGGTGTTTCGTCGCTATCCATTTACCATTATCTTGCACGAGATTGAAGCCAAAGATTGTGTCGTTCGGGAAACTCAACTCAAAATCGATCCCGGCTCGCAAACAACTGGGTTGGCTATCCTGTCCGAAAACCGAGTCATTTGGGCGTCCGAACTCAGCTATCGCGGACAGCAAATTAAGAACGACTTAGAGAAGCGTCGCGCTTTACGACGCTCCCGACGCCATCGAAAAACTCGTTACCGAAAGCCTCGCTTTCTTAACCGTACTCGTCCGAAGGGTTGGCTTCCACCGTCTCTCAACCATCGGGTCGAAACTACGATGACCTGGGTGAACCGTTTGCGAAAACTTTGTCCGATCGTCTCGATTGCTCAAGAACTCGTGCGGTTCGACACCCAGAAACTCCAAAACCCCGAAGTGAGTGGTATTGAGTACCAGCAGGGCGAATTGTTGGGCTATGAAGTGCGCGAGTACGTGTTGCAAAAGTGGGGTCGGAAGTGCATCTATTGCGGCGCGGAAGACCTACCATTAGAGGTCGAACATATTCATCCCAAATCCCAGGGAGGGAGCGACCGAGTTTCCAACCTCGCTTTGGCTTGCCATCAGTGCAACCAAGCTAAGGGAAACCGAGATATTCGCGAGTTTCTATCGGGCAAACCGTCCGTTCTCGACCGTATTTTGAAACAGGCAAAAGCGCCGTTAAAAGATGCGGCAGCAGTCAACGCAACTCGCTGGAAGCTGTACCAACAGTTGAAAGAAACTGGATTGCCCGTTGAAGTGGGAACGGGCGGACAGACTAAGTTTAATCGGACTCGATTGGGTTTGCCGAAAACTCACTGGATCGATGCGGCTTGCGTCGGGAAATCGACTCCCGATAGATTAGATGTCGCGATCGAGAAACCTTTACTCGTTGCAGCCAAAGGTCACGGAGTTCGGCAACGATGTCGTCCCGATCGATACGGTTTTCCGAGGGCTGTTGCCCCGAAAGCCAAATCTTTTCAAGGTTTCCAAACCGGCGATATAGTCAAGGCGACAATTCCTCAAGGAAAATTCGCCGGAAATTACACGGGGCGGATTGCTATTCGGTTTCGCCCTTCCTTTCGACTGAACGCTGGGGTTAAACCTTTCGACGTTCATCCGAAATATCTGACGACTGTTCAGAAATCAGACGGCTATGAATACAGATTCTCGAAATAAGGATGCCCTGTCGGGCAGTTCGTTTGTTGGCGGGAATTCCCCTCCCGCTAATCCTGTCGGATATAACGGGAGTCCCCTTCCCGCATTTTAGATGGAGACGAGGTGCGATCGCTTCGAGAGATTCAGCCCGAAACTCAAATACCTGCTACGCTACGAAAGCAAGTCAGCCCGCGATCCCATCTATCCGCTGTGAACTCACCTCCGACCCGCTCCTCCGTTCGCATTCTCCACCGATTTGCTAACATTTTGACGTTTTTAAGATGACTGTGTCGAAACTCAACGCTCGCACGATCGTCGCCTTTACTCTCCCCGCCATTCCCATTTCCGCGTTAGGACTGCCGTTAGTGGTGTATCTCCCTCCCTTTTACGGTGGAGAAATGGGGTTGGGCTTGTCTGTCGTCGGAACGATTTTCGCGATCGCCCGTGTTTGGGATATCTTTACCGACCCAGTGTTGGGAGTCGTCAGCGATAAAATATCCAGTCCCTTCGGGCGACGCCGGTTCTGGATTATCTTTTCGGTTCCCATTTTAGTCGCCAGTGCGTACGCCCTCTTTTTACCAAAAGCCCCCGTCAGCCCGAGTTACCTGCTGGTCTGGATGGTGGTGTTGTACGTCGGATATACCATGCTGAGCATTTCCCATATGTCCTGGGGGGCCGAACTGTCCGACAACTACTACGATCGCTCGAAAATTCAAGGCTGGCGCGAATTCGCCCTGACCTTTGGAATGCTGGCCGTGTTGGCGATTCCCGCCATCGTCCAACAAACTCACGATGCCAACGACACCTTAAAAGTTGCGGCGATGGGGTGGTTCGTCATCCTCACCTTACCAGTAGCCGTCGGTTTGTCTGTCAGTACGGTGGGAGAACGTCCCCTACCGCCATCGGTTCCGGTGGGATTGCGCCGCTCGATCGCCATCGTCGCCAAAAACCGACTGTTGCAACGAGTCCTGTTGGCAGACTTTTTAATGGGATTGGCACCGGGGATTACTGGCTCGATTTACATTTTTTTCATCAGCCACGTGATGGCACTGTCGAAGTGGTCGAGTCTGATTTTGTTACTCTACTTCGTCGCCAGTTTGGTCGGGGTTCCCCTGTGGATTTGGCTCAGTTGCCGCTTGGGAAAACACCAAACCTTCATCGCCGCTATGGTCTGGATGGCTTTGATGTTGCCGTTGTTGCTGTGGGTCGAACCGGGAAATCTGACGGCGAACGTCATCGTCAACGCCCTGTACGGTTTGGCAGGGGGAGCGAGTCCGTTTTTATTGCGATCGATTTTGGCCGACGTGACGGATTTCGATACCCTCAAATCGGGGACTCAACGGACGGGGCTGTATTACGCTCTATTGATGATGACGAACAAATTCGGATACGCCCTCGCCGTGGGAATTACGTACCCGATCCTCGATCGCATCGGCTTCGTTCCCGAACAAACCAATACGGCGGCGACGTTGGAAGGGCTGAAAATGCTGTTCGTGTTTTCGCCGATGGTGTTGGTTCTGTTGTCGGCCGCCGTGATGTGGCGGTTTCCCCTCGACGCGAACGCTCAACTCGAACTGCGTCGTCAGTTAGCCGAACGAAACCGGAACTCGTAGCGAACGACGACAACTGGCTGATGCGAAATCGCCGCGTGCGAGCGTCTCCTCCTCTCACCATCTGGGGCGGATCTGGTAGGATGAGATCGTAGCGGCAACGCGCCGTTAGAATACTATGGGTAGGCTGGGAAACACCCCGAAAACCCGTGGTCAAAGAACATCGCTAACTCCAGTGAGTTGGTGTTGCCGGAAAGTTAAAAATCTCCTTACCCGAAGGCGGTGGGGCGCATCGTCTTCGTCCGACAAAACACCTGTGAAGTCCGTTCCGATCGAGGAAGTTTGGCACTCTGCTCGGACATCTCAGTACGAGCTGACAACGCAGGAACGTCCCACTGACTTTCTCGCTCGAGAAAGACCGTCAAAATCGCGGCGCAGTGGGGTAAGAATCTCTAGACTCGATCGACGGTTTGGGTCTTGCCAAAGCGTCCGCGTTTACTCTCGAGGTCAGGATCGCATCTGCTATGGCGCGATCCCGAATCGTAGCCGCTCGCGAGGGCGCTTTTCAAGCGAAACTCGGGTTGTTGTCTGTCCCCGCGCGAACTACTCCCTGACAGTCGCGCGTTTTTGACAAACGTCCATGCACGAACCATCGGCAAAGCTGCACTGCCCCAATCCGACCTGTCAGGCTGTTAATTCAGAAGGCGAAGCGTTTTGCCATACCTGTCGAACGGCCTTGCCCAAACGCTACTTATGGGCGATCGCGCTGTCTCCGTCTCGAGGGGATACGGTGTCCTTAGACGAAGACGCGACGGATTCCCAGTTCGGACAGTACTGGGGCGATCGCTACTGGGTTAAAGGCGATCGCATCGTTCTCGACACGCATCCGGGGAATTTTCCCGACCTTCCCGATCGCGTTCCCAAAGCCCTCGAACCCTATTTGAAACTATTTCCCTATCGCTGGCATCTGCCCCAAGTGTACGGACAAGCCGGGCCGCCGTCACAACTGAGGGGGCGTAACGTCTGGTTGCTCGAAAACGCCCCGATTTGGCAGCCAGACGGCCAAACTTGGACACTGCGACCGAGTCTCGACGAGGCATGGGACGACGCGTCGCCGCTGCGACAAATCAACTGGCTCTGGCAGATGGGGCAGTTGTGGGAACCCTTTTCGCGAGAAGGGGTTGCCGCCAGTTTGCTCGATCTCGATCGCCTGCGGGTCGAAGGGGGGTTGCTGCGTTTGTCGGATTTGGCCTTGGGGCGATCGCAACCGGTTCTCGTGCAGCTCGGTCGCCTGTGGAAACGCTGGGTCGATCGCACGGCCTCGCCCTATCGGGAATTTCTCGACCGGCTGTGTCAAAAGTTGGAAACCCGAGAGATCGCGACTTCCGAACAGCTCGTGGCTGCCCTCGATCGCGCCCTCGACCTCACCAGCCAAAACTACAGATACCATACCGAAATCGCCACCCTCAGCGATCGCGGTCCGAGTCGTGTTCGTAACGAAGATGCCTGTTATCCCGTCAGCGGTCAGATGCCCACCGCCTCTCGCGTCCAGGGAACGGAGGCTCTGACGCGCCAGTTGGCGATCGTTTGCGACGGCGTCGGCGGCCACGAAGGGGGGGATATCGCCGCCAATCTGGCCGTTCACACCATCGAACAACATTTACGCCACCTAGCGACGCCGAAACACCGCCCTTCCTCCCGTGACGATCGCAACAGTCCGGTCTCGGCAGACGTTCCCCCAACCCCGGAAAGCGGCTCTCGAGCGATCCGAAATGGAACGGGACGCCATCACTGGCGCAACGGTCTGTTTTCTGCCATCGAACACGCGATTTTCGAGGCCAACAGTGCGATCGCCGATCGCAACAACCTCGAACAACGTCAGGGACGGCAACGAATGGGAACGACCCTGGTGATGTCTGTAACCTGCGATCGCGACCTCTTTATCACCCATATCGGCGACAGTCGCGCCTACCTCATCACTCGTTACGGTTGCTATGCCATTACGCTCGACGACGACGTGGCCACGCGAGAGGTGCGCCTCGGGTACGCCTTCTATCGAGAAGCACTCCAGCAAACGTCGGCCGGTTCGCTAGTCCAAGCGTTGGGAATGGGATCGTCGATCGACCTCCATCCGACGATTACGCGCTTCGTTCTCGAAGACGATTGTATTTGTTTGTTGTGTTCTGACGGCCTGAGCGATTACGATCGCATCGAACAAATTTGGCAGCAGGAGATCCAACCCCTCATCGAAAACGGTAATCTCCGACAAGGGGTGAAGCGGTTGGTGGCGATCGCCAATACCTCGAACGGCCACGATAACGTGACAGTGGCACTGACGCGAGTGCGCGTCCGACCGAAAGCCCACGCCACCCTCGAAGTTGCCGATCTCTCAGCCTGTTTGGACGACCTGCCGCAAGAGGTCGATAGCAACGACGAAACGATGCAACTGTCGCGATTCGACGATACGGCTTCGACGGAATTCGTGTCTCCGCTGGTGTCGTCGTCCTGGGGAAATCGCCTGCGGACGGGGATCGCGATCGCGTTACTTTTAGGGATTGCCAGCTCGATCGTCTATCGCGTCGGACAGCTCGATCTCACGGGATTCGGTCGCGACGAGTCGAATCCTTCGCCGATTTTAAACCTCACGCCAGAACCGACTCTGTTTCCCGAACCGGGCGAACGGCCGGTTCCCGAGGCGGGAACGCTCGTCCGTCTCAACGGCGATTTGGTCTTGCGATCGCAGCCGAATTCCGAAATCTCTTCGTCGCCTGCAACCCTCCCAACGGGTCGCGTGGTGGAAGTGACGCAAAGCAGACGCCAAAATTCGGCACAAACTTGGTTGGAACTGCGATCGTGTCGCGACCTCGAATCTTCTGCCGATGGCGATCCGTCACCGGACGATTTCGTCAGCGGTTGGATCGAGTGGTCGCAACTCAAAGCGGCGGAATTCGAGATCCTCGAGGAGACGACACAGATCGAGTGTCAACCCCCCGCTACACCCGAGACGACCGAGACGACCGAGTAATTCGTCTTCAAACAAACCGATAGTCTTGCTATTTCGTAAGCCAAAATAGAGCAGTGTCGCGACTTGAGATCGGAGCGATCGGGTAGAGAACTCACCCAGCGATCGCCATGTTCCCCAACCGGCACTGACAACCGTATCGCGAGTGTCGCACCGCACTTTTACACTCGCTTTTAACCTCGAAGCTTACTCTCGACCGATTCAATCTTATGAACGCCAAAGACCTTCTCGGTTTGATTCATCCGGCGATCGCGATCGCCTTTGTTTTTCCCCTCGTGGGTATCGTCGTCAACATGGCTTGGCAAACTCGCCAACGTCGGTTGCATCCGAGTCAAAATAAAAAAATTCCGCCCGTCGTGGGACGCGAACATCTCAAATACGGCCGTTGGCTGACGGGGGCAGTCGTGGGAATTACCTTACTGGCGTTAGCCTATTCAATTTTTATCAAAACGCCGTTTTTCGAGAATCCTCCGTTTCAAATCGGCTTCGTTATCGCCATGTTCGTGCTGACGATCGCCGCATTAATCTTGTTATACCGAACCCGTCCCAACCAACCCCTTTGGCGTGCTGTTTTCGCCACCCTCACCAGTGCGGGACTCGTGGTTCTCGGCTCTCAAGAGGGCGTGTTTCGGCGGACGAACGAATGGTACGTTTCACATTACTATTTCGGCATCGTCGTCTCGATCTTAATGGTCGTTTCGCTGACGATCGTTCCGGAAATTTACAAACATAAAGGATGGCGCGTCGCCCACATAATTCTCAATACCTTGGCTGCATTGTTGTTTGTTGGACAAGCAATGACGGGGGCGCGAGATTTACTCGAAATTCCCCTCAGTTGGCAAGCGCCTTATTTATATCAGTGCGACTGGCAAAATCAGGTGTGTCCCGAACCGCAATCCTCTCGTTCCAGTGAAACCGAGGCTACTGCGCGTGTTTCGCCTCGCACGGATTCGACGCCAACGCTGAGATCGACGCCCGTTCTCTGAGACAGTAGAAAAGCGTGGTATTTTGAAAGTCGAAGCTTCTGCACGCGTTGTCGAGACGGCGCGGGATGCTTTCGGACGCCCTCAACTTCATGCCGATGCACAAGTGGAATCTGATCGACTCTGAGTTTGTCATCAACCATCGTTGGTGTCGCGTTCGTCGCGATCGCGTGAAGTTACCCAGCGGCGAAGTCATCGATGATTTTTTCGTAAACGTTCGTCCCGATATCGCTTTAGTTTTACCGATTACCCCCGAGGGAAACGTGGTGTTCGTTCGTCAATACCGCCACGGAGTCGGTGAGGTGTTGTTGGAATTACCCGCCGGAGCTTTCGATCCCGAGGAGGAAGAAGCTGAAGCCGCAGCGAAACGGGAGTTCGAGGAAGAAACGGGATATCAACTCGATCGCCTCAATAAAATTGCCACGCTTTACGACAATCCCGTTAAAGATACGAACCGCATTCATTTGTTTTTAGCTGAAGAAGTGGAGCTGTCGGGAACGCAAGCTCTCGATCGCACTGAAGAGATCGAAGTGGTATTAGTGCCGATTTCTGAGGTTTCTGATAAAATTCGCTCTGGAGAAATTTGCGTGGCGGGAACGCTCGCCGCGTTATTTTTAGTGTTATCTTCGCGGTTTACTCATCCGTTCGTCCGTCGCGATGCTGAGGAAATTATTTTTCCAGACAATTGAACCACCAAACGGGTGAGGTTAAAATGAGTTTTGCCAGTTTGCGATATCCTCGACGGCGAGGATGGCTACCATCGGTTTCGGCGACCTCGCAATGATAGTTTCGATCGGCTAAGAGGACGGAATGCACGTCGATATACGGAATCTCGAGCCTCGAACAAAGCTGTGAAATGTCGCGAGTCAGCTCGAAAATTCGCTGGTTTTGGGCGCGATCGATCGCGGGAGGCGGACTGATAAAAAGGGTGGGATAGCGTTGTTTGGCTGCTGTTAAAATTTCGACAGTATTCTCGCGCGATTCGGAGGCGGAAACGCGAGGTTTTCCCGCTTCGATCGCCGTATCGTTCGTACCGAAAGAAAAAACTACGCGAGCGTCGCTGTTTTGGGGAAGTCGGCGATCGCATTCGTCTCGCCATCGCTGCAAAATATCGCGACTGGTATCTCGGCGAATTCCTAAATTGTATCCGGTTACGTCGTATCCCTGTCGGCAGGCGTCGGCGCACACCCGTCCCACCCATCCCAAACTCTTTTCGTCTCCCGTTCCGAGAACGAAAGAATCGCCAACAAAACCAATTCGGATATCAGAATTCATGGAAAAGTGGGGTTTGACTCGATCGCCCAAACGTAACAATTTCTCTCGATCGGAAACCCGACTCGATACTGATGGCGCGATCGCGAAGTTCGGGGAACAGTCGTCCGAGCCGTCAAGCAATAAAGTTTTATATATTATTTTCCTTGTTTTGTCAAGTCTAATGAGTCGGTCGGCAACAAACCCGCCGCGAAAAACCGGAGATCGCAGTCGGTATAAACGCTGACACCGAGAATTTTAGATTAATTTTATATTAGATTTCGTAATAACCTCGAATTACCTTAATTAAGAGTCGAGCGGATATGGATTACAAACAAGAGATCGTTACGACGATTCACGATTTCGGCTGCGATCTGGACGTCCTCGAAGCACGAACGCTTCAGTTGAGCGAACAGTTTCCGACGGCCGTTTTGATTCCCGCCCTCTACGAAGAACTCGAACGACCGGCGTTAACGCAAATCCGCGATCGCCTACGCCAGTGTCACTTCGTCAAAACCGTAGTCGTTTCCCTCTATGCGAAATCCCTCGAGCAGTATCGAAAAGCCGTCCAATTTTTTAGCGTTTTACCGCAACAAACCCTAGTGATTTGGGAAAACGGCGCGCGCGTGACCTCGATCCTCGAAGCCCTACGCGATCGCGGTTTGGACTTATTAAAATTCAAAGGTAAAGGACAAGCCGTCTGGCTGGGGTTGGGCGTAGCGTCCCTCACCGCCGATGCGATCGCCCTTCACGACGCCGACATCACCACCTACGATCGATCGTATCCCCTCAAACTGCTGTTTCCCCTCCTCGACAAAGAATGCGGCATCGCCTTTAACAAAGCCTATTACGCCAGACTCGGGAACGAAACCCGCAGTCTCAACGGGCGAGTCGCTCGCTTGTTCGTAACGCCGCTGCTGACGGCTCTAACCGAACTGTTCGGCTATCGAGATTACCTGCGTTACCTCAGTGCGTTCCGCTATCCCCTGTCTGGCGAATTCGCCCTCACCAGCGATTTAGCCTTGACGACGCGCATTCCCGGTAACTGGGGTCTCGAAATCGGAATGCTGGCGGAAGTGTATCGTAGCGTCGCCCAAAAACGGATTTCTCAAGTCGATTTAGGCATTTTCGACCACAAACACCAATCCCTGGGTCAATCGAGCCAAGAGGGACTGCAAAAAATGTGTCGCGACATTCTAAAATCCGTGTTGCGAACCCTCACCGAAACCGAACAGGTGGTGATTTCAATGGACCACATTCGGGCTTTACGAGTGAAGTTCCGTCGCGAAGCCCAAGACTTTACCCGTCAGTACTTCGTCGATGCAGTGTTCAACAACCTCCCCTACGATCGCCATCGGGAAGAAGTCATCGTCGAAGTGTTCGAGCAGGTTATCTTAGAAGCGGGAGAAGAGTATTTCCTGAACCCCGCAGGCGCTCAAATTCCCGACTGGACGCGAGCTTTAGCGGTAATGCCCGACCTCAGAGAGCAACTGCAAGCGGCCGCCGAAACCGACGCGCGAGAGGCGTTATCTGCGGTGGTTCCCGTCGTGCCAGAATTCAACGAAACGCATACCAACGGCTTAGTTCCGACCGCTTGAGCCTCGTATGGCGAGAAATGGCAACCCGGCACTTTCACCGGATTTCAACGTCTGCCCCAGTATAAGATCGGTGAAGGCTAACGGCGTGAAACGGGTTCGAGTTCTCAAACGGATATGAAACGAAGTGTCGGGTGGTTGCTAGGATTCGCACTAACTCTCCTATTGATGTGGGGATGGGGACATCGCGGCGACAGTCAAACCCCAACCCCCACCCAAATTCTCCTCGACGAGTTATCTGACTGCGAACTGGTCGATCGCATTGAAGACGAACGAATTCTCGAAGTGGAGTTTCCACCAGCTTGTCTCGATGAAAAACTGCGACTGTATAAATTTCTCGACGTTGCCAAGCAGCAAGTTAACGATAACGAAAACGTTCCGCTCGTTATTGAAAACTTACGCTACCAACTCATCGACGAGGGGGTTCGGATTCGAGGTAATCTGGCGATCGACTATCCTGTGGTGGGACTGGTCGATTTTGAGGTGTCTCAGACTGTATTCGCCGATCTCACCCACGGCGCGTTGAATTTACGAGCGGGGGAAACCCAAGTCCGAGTTGACGTTCCGTTTTTTGAAAGTAACGATTTGGGCGGACTCGTCAATCAAATTGTCGATACGCAGCTAACGATTTTCAATCAAAAAAGCTTACAGGATTTTCTCTCAGATACGGGATTAGACGAACGGATCGCCGAGGAAACCGATTTAAGCGTCGAGGCGGTTAATTTTATTGCCAAGGCGGTCGAACCGAACGTGAGCGCCCGCATTACGGAAGATGCGGTAATTTTATCGGTTCGATTTTATCCCGAAGACGAAGAAAATTAAGAGTGGTAGTGGGCATCGCCCACCTTTCCCCCAATTTCTTGGAATTAAGATTCCTGAAAGCCAATCGACTCGTAAAACATCTTGAAAGTGGGTGGTGGGCATTGCCCACCCTACTACAATTCAAATTGATTTTTTTAACTTGGAAAATCGGACAATTACGACGATGCGATCGGCTACCCGATCCAGATTCAAATTGATTTTTTTAACTTGGAAAATCGGACAGCTACGACGATGCGATCGGCAGTCGTTTGCGGAGTGACTCGCTCCGTTTTTTGGCGACTTTGTTCTTAGAATCGTATTTTAAAACAGCTTCGTAAGCATCTAATGCTTGGGCGTCTAAATTTTTCTTCTCGTAAGCAAATCCTAAATTGTTTAACGCCGTGATGTATTCGGGTTGTAAACTTAAAGCATCTTTGTACTGACGAATTGCTAAATCGTACTGTTCTTGTGCGGCGTAAGCGTATCCCAAGGCGTTATACACGAGAGCTTTGTTTTCTTCTTCTTTCAAATCTTTGGATTTTAAAGCTTTCTGAAGCTGAACGACTGCTTGAGAATAGAGTTTTTTATCTAAGAGCAAACCGCCGAGTTCGTAAAAATCTTTGGCCGTGGCATCTTTGCCTCGAACGCGCTTTTGCAGTTGAGACAGGGTCTTTTCGATCCGTCGCGTTCTGACAACTTGACGGACGATAAACCAACCTGAAACCAGTAACAAGACGATCAGTACAGATAAGTATAACAGTGGGAGATTACTGTCCATATAGCAACCCTAAATCAGTTGTGTAACAAAATTGAGACAAAAAGGGAATCGGGAACGAGGAACGGGGAACGGGGAACGGGGAGTCAGATTTTTTCTGGTGTTTTAATTTTTGACGACCCATTTGGGACTGCTATAGCACCGAAAACGAACGATAAATGTACACTGAGGCTCTACAATCCCCAGATGGCCGCACGTTCTGCCAGCCAACCTTCAGCACGCCAACGGGCGATCGCCGCGTTCACCTGCTGTCGCAACTCATCATACTGCAATCCTTTCGGCATCACGACCCCCAAGGGTTCGGCGGATAACACTTCCGACAAAAGCCGGTAGTGGGGATAGTTTTGTACCCACCCAGCTAAGACGCTACGATCGCCTGCGAAGGCAGTGGCGCGATCGGCTTCGAGTAGGCGCAACGCTTCTTGATAACTCTCGACGCCGACGAGTCGGGCTGAGGGAAGATAGTAACGCAAAAGGGGAACCGCACTCGAACCGTGCAACAGAACGATGCGACGATCGCGCAAGTCCGAGAGTTGACGAATATCTGGGTTTCGGGTGACGATCGCGGTTCCGTCGAGGTAGTAGGGCAAGCTGAAAGAGACCAAACGTTCGCGAGACAAGGTTTGCGTGACTTGGGCGATCGCTAAATCCACTTCGTCTTCTATGACCCAAGCGAGGCGATCGCGATTCGACACGGGAATCAATTCCACGGCGTTGGCGTCGCCGAGAATCTCCTCGGCTAACCGTCTGGCGATGTCGATTTCTAAACCTCGTAACTGTCCCGTTTCGTCGCGAAACCCTAGCGGACGCAGGTTGTCTTTGACGGCGATCGCCAGATAGCCGCGATCGCGAATTTCCGACAGCGGTGCCGCTACCGCAGAACGGGCGACAAACGAATGCGCCCCGATCGCGCTCAGTCCGAGAATTAAACCCAGACTGACACCAAGGCGCACTGTTTGACGAAATCGTCTCAAAAGTCGCTGACGCTTCATGTTGTGAAGCCTCTATCGAATGGGCGTAAACCTACGCACCTTTGGCCACTTCGACGACTTTGGCAAATCCCTCGGGATCGAGAACTGCCAATTGTGCCAGCATTTTACGGTTGATTTCCACGTTGGTCGCTTTGAGCTTCCCAGTTAGTTGAGAGTAGCTGATGCCGTTTTGACGGGCTGCGGCGTTGATGCGCGTAATCCACAAGCGGCGGAAATCCCGTTTGCGTCTGCGGCGATCGCGGTAGGCGTTCCGCAGGGCTTTCATCACCTGCTGGTTGGCCGTGCGAAAGTTTCTCGAGTGAGAGCCTCGAAAGCCCTTGGCAAGTTTTAAGATTTTTTTACGGCGTTTTCGGGCGACGTTCCCGCGTTTAACTCGACTCATTGAGGAATTCTCCTATTGGTTTACAAATACGGCAGCATATCGCGCACGTTTTGAGCGTCGCGTTCGTCCACGACGGCTTTGTTGCTCAGGTTGCGTTTGCGTTTGGTGCTTTTGTGTTGGAGCAAGTGATTTTTGAAGGCTTTGCGGCGCATAATTTTTTTGCCGCTACCGGTTGCCTTGAACCGCTTGGCTGCGGCTTTGCGCGTTTTCAGTTTGGGCATGGTCGCATAAATTTTGACACAGCATCCTATCATATCGCGATCGATCTTATCTACGCAATCGATTCGATCGATGAAAACCGTTTCCGAGTGGCCGTTTCCAAACCGACCAACTCTGGTACATTAAAACCAACAGGGAATGGGCGACAGAGCATCATGCAGGTTGAGGCAACGAACCGGCAACTTAACGATCGCACCTAACCCAAATCCCTTACGGTTCCCTGTTCCCTCGACCGACGGTCGGTCAAATCGTACTGTCAAACCCTACGCAACACCGACGATCGATGATTTTTGACGAAGGCGTCATCAAATATCACTGCGATTGGCAAACCGCCGAACCCTTAGCGGAGAAACTTCTGGCGCCGTTGATGCAGTGGCGCGATCGCCTCTACGAATTGGGACTCATCGGCACGTACGATAACGGAATCGGCTACGGAAACGCCAGTCTTCGCCTCGACGACTCCCTTGAATTCGCCATTTCCGGCACCCAAACCGGCCATCTCCCCCACCTCGACGCGCAGGGATACACCCGCGTCACCGCCTTCGACTTGGAGGCGAATACCCTCGTCTGTCGCGGTCCGATTAAAGCTTCCTCAGAATCCCTCACCCACGCGGCGATTTACCGCAAACGTCCCGAGATTCGCGCTATTCTCCACATCCACCACCCGCAATTCTGGAAATCCCTGCTGTATCGCGTTCCCACTACGCGCCCCGAGGTTCCTTACGGAACGCCAGAGATGGCGAAGGAGATGTTTCGCCTGTTCGACGAGGAAGGGTTAGACGGGGCGAAAATTTTGGTGATGGCGGGTCACGAAGATGGCGTCATCAGCTTCGGACGGGATTTAGATGAAGCGGGTGAGGTGTTGTTGCGCCACTTTCAGGAATTGCATTGACTTTTAAAGCAATGTGGAACAGGCGCGGAGTTCGTCGGGAATTGTCGCACCGTCGGGGAATTCGAGGAGGGTTTCGTAAGCCCCGAGGTAGCCGCTTTCGGCGAAGGACAACAGCATCCGACAGAGTGCAATCCATACCGATCGCTCGAATTCCCAATCTTCGTCTCTCGGGGCGCGATCGGCGATCGATCTCAACGCCCAAAAATAGCTGTTTCGGGTAACTGAACCGCGTTTCTTATACCCAGGAACGTCGTCTTTGTAGACGTACAACACGCTGTCTTTGATGGTAACTCTCATAGATTCAACAGTATTTTCGGATCTGTTCTAGCGTTTCGAGTTTTTCGGAAAAACGCGATTTTCGCTACAGTGAAATAAATTAGAACAGGACGAGAAAAGATTGCTATGGGCGCTGCTTCAATGTATTCCGAGGATCACTACGTCGTCCTCGAAACCAACCAACCCGAACAGATTTTAACGGCTGAGGAACTGTTCGCCAAACTGAGGGCGATCGTGGAGAGTCGGGCGATCGAGGAACTCCCCCGAGACTTGCAAAAAATCGACGATCTCGACGATCGCGTGCGTTACCTCATCGATAACACCTGCGATCTCGATATGAATCCCGGTGAGTTCCTCCAGTGGTACGCGATTCGCCTGGAAAAATAAACCCAGGTGTACCTTGTCGGTGCGTGACGAGTTCTCGGTATAAGGATTCACACCCTATTTTTCAAGTCACGCACCCTACGCTTTGGCGTCGGAAATCAACGCCACGTCGATAAAATCTTCGTCCGGCTGCTGAACTTCCACGCGCACGCCGGGTCCGAAAAAGGTGGTCATATCGTCGCATTTACCCTTCCAGGTTTCGAGAGAAATGCGGGGGGAGTCGAACTCCAGAATTAACGCATACGCCCCATCGACAGCTTCTTCACGGAGTCCTTCGAGAACGGGGCGTTCTTTGTCGTTGGGGCTAAGTCCCAGGTGTTCCAGGGTTTCGAGGAGATGCGCGCGTTCGGCGTAGCGATAGCGAGTCACGTCGCTGCGGATTTGGTTTTGGGTGTCGGTGGCTTGTTCCTCTCGCAGTTTGAGAACCTCTGGGGGCGTTTCCTGAGTCACGGGAATCGGAGGAAGTTCGGCGGATTTGAGGGCCAAACCGATGAGGAGAATGGGAATTCCGTAGAAGAATCCCGCCAGGTTGAGGGTGGCGTTTCCAGAAAAGTACGCCCCGAAGCCGATGACGGTAATCGCCCCCCCCGCGATGAGGGCGATCGCGGCGAGGGAGGTTTGACGGAGAAACGAGGGAATCATGGGTTAAAAGCCGTAAAAGCGTCGAGTGAACTTCGTTTGCGCGATTGTCGCGTTTTGAGATTGTCGCGCGATCGCCGTCTCGGTTTCAACTCAAGCCAAACCCCTCCTCTTTGTGTCCTCTGTGTCTCCGTGGTGAAAAGTCTTGGACGCGATCGCTTGACGAATTGTTAAAATAACCGCGAACACCCGTCGCCAAAGGCACGCTAAGCATGGATACGACTGCAATCCGCGCCCAAATCGATCTCATTGAAAGCAAGCGAGACGTTTTACTCGACTTACTCGAACGTCCCGATCTCGGAACGCTTCGCATCGATGTCAATCAAGCGTTGGAAGAGATGGACGAGTTAATTGAAGAGTTCAAACGCACCTTTCCCGATTCCGATTCCGACGGCTGAGGCGAATCGTCAATTCTGAAGCCGCCAGTTCGCCAACTGTCTCCTCATCGCCACTGAATTTCCTAGAAATCGCCCCCTTCGCCGCCTGTCTGTACGTGACAGTTGAAATAGCGTCGGGGGCGATCGTCCGTTTCCATCAGAGATCGCGTTTACTGAACCTATCGAACTCAGGAGTGCTATAGCTGATGGAAACGCTCGCATATTGCTTTACAAGTTTACTGCAATTCTCGAATTCCCCTAGGGACAACGTCAATTCTTCCCAAGGTTCTAGCCAGTCGTCTCGCAACGATACATCTGAGACGGACGTGCTAGGACTCGGACTTCTGTAACTCTTTCTTCTGAAATGTTAAAGAACGTTCCGAATTTCTGGAACCGCTCTTTCGCACGCTGTTGTTTACGTTAATACGCTGTTGTATTTGGAGTCACGAACCATGTCTGAGAAAAAAGTTTTTCCCGTCGCCAGTCAACCCCAACGCCAAACTGTCGAACTGGGATATTTTGTCAACGAAGTATTCTGGAACTTGCTGTTTCACCCGCAATGGGAACGAGTTTGTAAAGTGCGATCGAAACGATTGTTCGTCTCAGCTTCCCAAAGCTAAAAATAGCGTTTTTCTTATCATAAATACATCAAAAAGTCAACCCTCTAGCGTTTCGGGATCGATCCCCAACTCTTTCAACTTGGCTGCCAAACGTTCGGCTTTTCGTTCTGCCTCCGTTGCCCGTCGTTCTGCTTCCGTTGCCCGTCGTTCTGCGGTTATCGCCTGTTCTGAGGGCGAGGGAATTAACGCTCCATCGCGAGTCAACCACCGCAACCACAGGCGATCGCACCCTCGATAGCTTCCCCGCCACAGTCCCAAACTTAGCTCGATTTCCGGTATTTCCACCCGTCCCGCCACGAGTTCGACGGGTTCGTAACGTCCGCCTTCGAGCCGAAAAACTCGCAATTCGTCAGTATAGCGACCGAACACCGCGTAATAGGGAACGCGCAAAATTTGCTCGTACACCTGCCATTTCGTGGGCGGTTTTCCCGGTTGCGGCGTGGTTTGTCCCAAATCCTCGTCCTCCGTTCCCGGCGAGAGCAATTCCACCACCACAAACGGATAGGCGGGTTCTTGCCAACAAACGTAACTCAACCGCAAATCTCGTCCGTCGTACAATCGCGGTACCCCCACCGCTGCAAACCAATCCGGGCGTTTGTGCCAAAGCGGATGCGTCACGTCGTAGTAGAGATTTAAATCGCCTCCCGAGAAGATGCGATCGCTTTCCCAGTTCGGCGGTTGAAACGTCGCGTCGAGTAAATGGGGTTGGTCGTAGTGAAACGTATCGGGCAAACCTGGCTCGTCAGGAAACTCGCTAGGCAGATCGTACATCGTCGGGAGCGTTTCCCGTGGCGAACGGGGGGGATCGTATTGAATCATCGAGAAAACTCCGTTGGCACAGCAACATCGAGATGGGGCGATCGCGCTGGGAGGCACTTTGATAAGATTTTGACAACTCCCCGTGCTGAAGCAACGGGGATTCTTCCTTCACAGAACGATGCTAGGCAAAGGCAGTACCCTGGCTCAGTCTTACTCTTTCTCCAGAAGCGGTAGCGAGATGCCCTCCCGCCAAAATTCGTAAACCTTCATCTTTGATATTGATGGCTGCATTGATGTCTCTGTCATGCTTAGTTTGGCATCCTTGACAAGTCCACTCTCGAATATCGAGAGGTAGACTGCCGACTTGATTTAGGCAAACATGACAGGTCTTCGACGAAGGGAAGAATCGGTCAATTTCGACGTACATCTTTCCTTCCCATTCAGCCTTATATTTCAACAGGGTCTGGAACATACCCCACCCCACATCACTAATTGACTTAGCGAGGCTACGGTTGCGTACCATGTTCTTGACGGCTAGGTTTTCGACCACAATGACTTGGTTTTCGTCAACTAATTTACGACTTAGTTTGTGGAGAAAATCCTCACGACAGCGAGCAATCTTCTGATGAACCTTAGCAACTTTTTTACTGGCTTTAGCACGATTGCTAGAGCCTTTTGTCTTTTTAGCTAACCGTTTTTGGCGAATCACCAATTTCTTCTCGTATTTACGGTAATACTGGGGATTCCCATGCTTTGACCCATCTGAAGTAATCGCAAAATGGGCAATTCCCAGATCTACCCCAACCGCTTTACCTTCGCGACTTGGCTCAGGCTTCTCTGTGCCATCGTCGTACAGGCAAGAGGCATAGTATTCCCCTGTCGGTGCCATTGAGACTGTAACCGACTTGAGTACGCCTTCTGGTAAGCGTGAGACCCGGCAGTAGACTTTCTTGAGTTTAGGCAAGACTAGATACTCCCCATCGAGCTGGCAATTCTGAGGAAAGCGAATTGATTGCTTCCGATGCTTACTCTTGAATCGGGGGTATCTCGCTCGTCCCGCCAAGAAATTGAGGAAAGCACTGGACAGGTCAAGTGCTGCTTGTTGCAATACCTGAGAAGGTGGCTCGGTTAGCCATTCATGTTCTTTCTTGAGTCCAGGCAAGAGTTTGACGAGATCGTTGCGACTTAGCCCTTTACCTGTCTCTTGATAGGTCTTGGATGCTAAATCAAGCGCAAAATTAAAAAACCAACGTGCCGACCCGAAGGACTTAGCAAGTAAGACCTTTTGTTCTGACGTTGGATAGATTCTAAATTTGTACGCTTTTAACATGAATTATCACCATCCTGGCCACATACTAACACACTGCCCAGGGAATGGTAAGGTGGAAGTTAAGGCGCATGGCGCATCCCCGCCCTAGAAGGGCGAGGTTTTCCCGCGCCATGTTTTTGATAAACTTGCAAGAATTTCCGATCGCGATCGCACAGCAAACCACAAAAGCACCAAACTTGAGGGTTGAACTGTTTGTGGCGCGTCGTAAAAAAACTCGAAACTGACTCGAAATTAAATTCCTATGGCTCAGCAGTACCGCATTACTCTGTTACCGGGCGATGGTATCGGCCCTGAAATTATCCCCGTCGCCGTCGATGCGTTGACAGTAGTTGGGAACCAGTTCGGCTTCAAACTAACGTTTCAAGAAGGATTAGTCGGGGGTGCTGCCATCGACGCCACGGGAAACCCGCTTCCCGAAGAAACCCTAGAACTCTGCCGCAACAGTGACTCGGTGCTGCTGGCAGCGATCGGCGGTTATAAATGGGATAACCTGCCTCGCCACCAACGCCCGGAAACGGGATTGTTAGGCTTGCGGGCGGGTTTGGGCTTGTTTGCGAACCTGCGCCCCGCCACGATTCTGCCCCAACTCATCGACGCGTCCACCTTGAAACGAGAAATCGTCGAAGGCGTCGATATTATGGTGGTTCGGGAACTGACGGGAGGCGTGTACTTCGGTCAACCCAAGGGCGTGTTTGAAACTGAAACCGGGGAAAAACGCGGCGTCAACACGATGGCGTATACCGAATCGGAGATCGATCGCATCGGGAAAGTGGCCTTTGAAACCGCCCAGAAACGGGGCGGTAAGCTGTGTTCGGTGGACAAAGCCAACGTTTTGGAAGTGTCGCAACTGTGGCGCGATCGCATCACCGCCATGTCCTCGCAGTATCCCGATGTAGAACTGTCCCATCTCTACGTGGACAACGCCGCGATGCAATTGGTTCGCGCCCCGAAACAGTTCGATACCATCGTCACCGGGAACCTCTTCGGCGACATTCTCTCCGACGCAGCGGCGATGTTAACCGGAAGTATCGGGATGTTACCCTCGGCGAGTCTGGGTGCAGACAGCCCCGGCGTTTACGAACCCGTTCACGGTTCCGCCCCGGACATTGCGGGACAGGATAAGGCGAATCCCTTGGCGCAGGTTCTCAGTGCGGCGATGATGTTGCGTTACGATCTCGACCAACCGCAGGCTGCCGATCGCATCGAGAAAGCCGTTATGACGGTACTCGATCGCGGGTATCGCACTGGGGACATTATGTCTGAGGGGATGAAACTCGTCGGATGTCAGGAAATGTCCGATGCGTTGATGGCGGCGTTGGAAGAGTAGGATTTTCGGCGTTCTCGCCTGAAAAAATACTGACTTCTGGTTACAACCCCGGTTTCTTGGAGAAGCCGGGGTTTTGTCGTGGTTTTTTAAAGATTCTGTGAAGCGATACGAAAGGGGCGATCGGACTTGGGCTGTATTTCTGTCTCCATGAAGTTTTCGCGGAATTTAGGCTTCAAAATTCCAGCGATCGCACCGTTGAATCTTACGTTTTATTTGTTAAAAAATGTAAATTTACGATGCCATTCCCGTAAAAATCGTCATTTTTGACCGAGTTAATTAGGGAGGATAGACTCTTCAGTAAATCCACAGATATAGCGCGATCGCTTTACCGAAATTTCACAGACAAATCGGGTGCGATCGGCTAATTTGGACTCAACTTGAAGTACATATCGAATCAATATCGGTTCGTCAAACTTACGTAATCTTACGTAAATAAATACGTAAATAGCATAAGCGATCGCATCTCGTAATTATCTCGTAATCACCATACCGCGTTCTCTCCAGCCATCAGGAGCATCTAAATCATGAGTTCTTCCATTTTCACCAAATGGTTCCAAACCCGCGTCAAGAAGCAAAAGAACGCTGAAGAGAACGCGCAAACCTTTATCGGGTCTTCGGAGTTTGTGGTTATAAGTGTATAAAATGATACAAAAAAATTAAGAATTCGAGAGCCAAAACCTTTGAAATCTCGTGAAGTTCATTTTTCTGTCACCCTAAACTCCGAAGAGCCAATTTCGCCACCCGCCCTTCAAGACTTGCAGGAAATTATTGATTATTTTGGGTCTTCTGGGTTTGTGATGAGAACTGTATCCTAGACTACATAAAATTCAAGCTACAATCGCTGAAATCCTTGGTATCACGTTATCTATACACAAAAAATCACCGTATATCCCGAAGACCCGTAAATTTGAAGCTTGGTGTCAAAAGCTACGAAAATTCCCCACGATCGGCAAACGCTATGATGGTCTCTCGATAGGTTGGAGAGGAGTTTTACTGGATGAATATATTTTATTTTACCGAGTTACAAATAATGTGGTTGAAATTGTCCGCATTGTTTATGGAAGACGAGATTTAATGAGGCTATTCGATCGCAAATAGGTTGTTGTGCTGCTTTGGCAGCTAAATGGATGACATTTCTCTAAACAACCGCAAATCCGAATCTCAGCACCCCAGTATCTCCAAAATACCGGGGTGCTAAACCAGAGCAATTTACGACGACAGCGCGATCGCCCCAACATCCCCAAACCCGTCAAAATAGGGAATCGAACCCCACACCCGCGATTCCCATGAAACACCTCTCCCTACACAACATCCCCACGCAAGGCGTGTCCCACAACCCCAACATCCGCAAACAAGTGATGTTGAAATCGGGAGACCTCCCACACCTGACGAACTTCGCTCAAGCCAGATTCGCCCCCGGACAAGTGGCCGCCGCCCATTCCCACTCCGATATGTGCGAAGTCTTCTTCGTCGAATCCGGTTCGGGGACAATTCGCATCGACGATACGCCCTATCCCCTCGAACCCGGAACCTGCATCGCCGTAGAAGTGGGAGAAGTCCACGAAATCACCAACACGGGAGAGTCCGAACTGGTTTTAACCTATTTCGGTTTGCAAGTCTAGCGATGACTGACATAGGCTTTCCGTAATCGTTCACGAGCAATTACAACGTCCTATGTGGGAGCAAATCGCCGCGCATATTACCGAAGCCACTGGAGAACCGTTTGGTATCTCGACGAACCAATCCGTCGGCGGTGGCTGTATCAGTCAAGGAAGTACCATTTCCGACGGAAAACGCACTTTCTTCGTCAAACTCAACCAAGCCTCCGCTGCGGATATGTTCGCCGCCGAAGCGGTGGGGGTGAAGGAGATGTGGGAAACCCATACGATTCGCGTCCCCAAGCCGATTTGTTGGGGAACGGCGGGAAATTCCGCCTATCTGGTGATGGAATGGCTGGATTTGCGCGGTCGGGGCGGAGGTTCTCAGGTTTGGGAACAAATGGGGCGTCAGTTGGCGCAGATGCACCGTACCGGAACCCGCGATCGCTTCGGTTGGGATCGCAACAACACCATCGGTTCGACGCCCCAGGTGAATACTTGGACGGAGGACTGGGCGGAGTTTTTCGCCGAACACCGCATTCGCTTTCAGTTGCGGTTAGCCGCCCGTAAGGGGATGCGTTTCGACGGTGGGGAGGCGTTGGTGGAGAATATTCCCCAGTTGTTGGCGGGACATCAGCCGATTCCCTCGATCGTTCACGGGGATTTGTGGGGCGGTAACGCTTCGGTGACGGCGGATGGAGAACCCGTTATTTTCGACCCGGCGACGTACTATGGCGATCGCGAGGTGGATATTGCGATGACGGAGTTGTTCGGTGGATTTTCCGGAGCGTTCTATCAGGGCTATAACGAGGAGTGGTCGCTAGATGAGGGGTACGATCTCCGCAAAACGCTGTACAACCTCTATCACATTATCAATCACTTCAATTTGTTTGGAAGTGGTTATGCAGGTCAAGCGCAGCGCATGATTCAGCAACTTTTACGCAGTTAGGTGCATGGCTCTCGTCAATGGATGTCCTCAGTTTCTTGGGAACTGGGGATTTTTTTTGAAGGCTTTTTTAAAGATTCTGTGAAGTTACAGAAGCCGTTTGATTCCGAACTGGATGTATCGCTTTTGATGTGGGGAATTCACGCGATCGTTCTCTCCAATTTTTCGAGGAGCGATCGATAAATTTATTGTTTAAATTGTTAAAAATTGTAAATTATTAACGCTATTGCCGTAAAAATCGAAAATTTTGACCGAGTTAATCAGGGAAGATAGATCTATCTATAAATCCACGGATATTGGTCGATCGCTTTACCGGAAATTTACAGACGAGCTAGAAAAAATCGAGTAACTTAGAGTCAACTCAAAAGACCCATTGGGATTTTTGGTTTTCCGTATTTTTACGAACAAAAATACGAAAGTATATGAATCGATCGCCCCAGAGCGATCGCGTTCGCTCGAGACTGTAACTTATTTTCAGCCATCAGGAGCATCTATAGCCATGAGTTCTTCTGTCTTCACAAAATGGTTCCAAAGCCAAGTTAAAAATCAACAAAACAGAGAAAAAAATGCACAAACTTTTATTCTCGAACCCATCTACACACCGAGTGGTTTAGTTGATGGTGGAGATGACGCCGAGGCGATCGAAGTTCCTGCGATCGACGACCTAGAAGATCTCAGTGAAAATACAGAAGAAATGGAGGCGATCGATGCCACAGAAGTCGAAGATAGCAGCGACACCGAAGACACCAGCGACACCGAAGATAGCAGCGATACCCTAGACACCACCGACGCCAGCCACATCTCCGACGAAGACATCGGCGAAGACATACCCTTCATCGAAGACGACATCGAAAGCGAAGACACCACAGACGACGTATCCGCCACCGCAGAAACCTCAGACTCAACCGAAGACGACACCACTGAAGAACCCGTCGCCGCCGAAACCACCACAGAAAAAGGGGTTGAAGACGACGCCACCGAAGAAGTCGTAGCCGAAGAAGAATCGAGCCAAGCCGATACCTCTGAAGACACCGTCGTTGAAGAGTCCGAATCCTCCACAGACGACGAAACTTCTGAAGACACCGTCGCCGAAGACGACGAAACTTCTGAAGACACCGTCGCTGAAGAGTCCGAATCCTCCACAGATGACGAAACTTCCGAAGAAACTGTCGCTGAAGACGACGCCAACGAGGACACCGTCGCTGAAGACGACGAAGAACTCGACGAAGAAGCCACGGCTGAAGACGAAGAACTCGACGAAGAAGACGAAGAGATTCTCGACGAAACTCCCAAATTCGAGCTTCCCAACTTCAACTCCGGCGTCTTCACCGTCGGTGAAAGCGGAGAAGTGGGAATTGACTTCCTCTACGACGGCGGGAAATATCGCGGTGAAGTAGCTATTTTCAGCCTTGCGGGTTTAGACGAACTGGAATTTGAAACCGTCGAAGACTTCATCGCCGAAGCCGCCAATCGAGCCGCCAGTGGCTCCGACCTCGGACATATTGTGATTAGCGACCCCAGCGAAGGCGCCCGGTTTAACGGTTCCCTCGAAGGAGGAGAAGACTGGAACAGTGGGAATTACCAAGGTGTGAAGACCTTCACCATGAAAGCCGGAGAGAAATTCGGCGTCATGCTGGTTCCCAACGGTCGCGTTTCCGAGGTGGTCAACAATCCCGAAATCGGTGGCGCCAAACGACCGCTGTTTTCGCTGTCTACCGCCAACCCGGATGACGAGTTTCATATCGGTCAGATTGCGGACGTGACGGGGGATGGAAATACCTTCGTCATGGAAGATATGCGAGCGGACGACCGGAGCGATCGCGACTATAACGACCTGATTTTCCAAGTTCGGGGCGCGAAAGGTCAAGCCACCTACATCGGTAACGTCATCAACAGCAACAACGACTGGCGAACCGAGGACATGGGGAAAGCGTTACTGGCGTATTCCGAACCCTACATCACCCCCGACCCCGTTCAAATTGACTTGACCGAGGCGGTTGAGACAGAACTCGATGTCACCGAAGGGGGAGAAGACGCCACCGTTGAGGAGGGTTCGGAGATCCCTGCTGAAGACAGCGACGAGTCCGTGGTGACGGAAGCCGAGGCGGACAGCGAAGCAGTTGATGAGGAAGCTGCGGTAGAAGACGCCGAGTCCGAAGCCGAGGAAGAGCCAGCCGCCGAGGTATCTCGTCCGGTTGTGGAAGAATCGGAGACGGTTGAGGAAACGGCTTCTACGGATACCGTTGAGGAAACGGAGGCTTCGACGGCGGAACCCGTAGACGAGAGCGACGCGACGGAATCTGAGGAATCGGCGACTGAAGCGGTAGAGGAGAGCGAGGAGGAAGTTACCGAGACGGTTGATGCTGTTGAGGAAACTCAAGAGGAAATTCAAGAGAGCAATTCCTCGGAACCCATCGTAATTGAGGATAAGTTTGAGTTTGCAAAAGAAGACCAACCCGATATCGGAATTATCGATACGGGATTTGCGGCGAACAATCCCGACCTCGATTATGACAACATCACGCAAGGAACAAATGTCGTCGATGGCGATGACAATCCGTTCATAGAGGAGGGTGAAGGAAGCGAACACGGAACCCACGTTTTAGGGATTATTGCGGCGGAACAGGATAACGGTGAAGGAATCGACGGAATCAACGACGATGCGCCGATTTGGGTCGGTCGAGCCATTGGTTCCGGGAAGTGGGCTGAGTCGTTAGTGGAGTTTGTCAACCACGCCAAGGAGTCCAGTCAGCCGAATGCGGTGGTGAATCTGAGTTTGGATTTGACGCAGATTGACGCTGAAGGGAACGTGACGACTCGCTATGAGTTTACGCCCCAGGAACGGGCGGCGATTGAATACGCCCGTCAGAATAACGTGTTAATCGTGGCGGCGGCGGGTAACGACGGCGGTGTGATGTCGGTGTTGGGTCAGGCCTCGCAGGAGTTTGACAACATCATCACCGTTGGAGCGGCTGAGCGGGTTAACGATGAAATCGCCGCTGCGAAGGCTCACGACCGAGCAGACTATTCGAGCTATGGACAGGGCTTAGGTATTCTGGCTCGTGGCGGTACGAACGACAACCCGGAACTGTCTTTGACTGGCGATGGTGTCGGGACGATGGCGGGTACGTCTGTGGCGACGGCGAAGGTGACGGGCGCAATTTCGCAAGTTTGGGCGGCGAATCCCGAACTCAGCTATCGTCAAGTGATTCAGGTTGTTAAAGACACTGCAACTGATTTGGGTGTGGCCGGTTTTGATAACGAGACAGGTGCAGGCTTGTTGAACCGGACTGCTGCGGTGTTACTGGCGAAAGCTACTACGCCGGAAGCGCACTTTGCACCGTCTTCTGTCATTCCTGATAGTTGGAGTGGGGAAGGAACCTATACCGCTGGTGAGCGTGCCGTCAAGATTCATGAGACTGGTCAATTTCATGGTCAAGTTACTGCAACTATTGGTGCCAATCTGCGTGGCGGATCGAGTACGAGCTATGGCATCGTTGGCTCTGCGAGCTACGGAAAAACTCTGACATACGATGCATGGCAGGAAGGTGAATATATTAACTATCCAGGTTTGGGGGCAACAAACCGCTGGTATCGGATTGCAGGTACAAATCAGTGGATTTCTGCCGCAATTACAACTGGTAATCCTCCGGCTGTAGTGACGCCTCCACCTTCTAACAATAATCCTCCGTCACCGCCTCCTGCTCCCGGTTATTCAACGGTTGAGAACCCAATTCTGTCGCGAGTAGACGCAAGCTACTTCAATGCACGTCCGCAGTACTACACCAGCGGTAACATCTTTGCCTTGTCGATGTATGGCTCTAGCTTGGTTGGTGGACGTGGATATACAGAAGGAAACTGCACCTGGTACGCTCATGGTCGCGTTCTGGAGCTAGGGGGTAATAAGGCTGCATTGCAGTCGATGCGCGGTAATGCCAACGAGTGGCATACTCAAATTTCTAATGGAACGCAGATTGTATCGAGTCCTCGTCCTGGCGATATCGCTCAGTGGACGAGTGGCGGTGCAAATCACGTAGCAGTGGTTGAGAAGGTCAATGATAACGGCACGATCGTTATTTCTGAGTCTCACTGGAAGAGTGAGATGAGTGGTTCTAATTATTTAGGACGTAATAACGGCACGTTGCACAACGTTCGGACAATTTCAGCGAGTAACCCGGATCGCTTTCTCCGCGTACCTGGGGTGAAAGTCGAGAATAACAACGGATACTCGACACCGCCAGTTTCGGGGAATACGTTCACGGGTCGCGTGATTGCCACAATTGGAGCTTACTTGCGCGCTACACCGAATAAAACGGGTAATCCTGTTGGCTCAGCAAATTATGGTGCAACACTCACTTTTGACAAAGCAATAACCGGTGAGTATGTCTCCTATCCGGGTTTAGGAACCGCCAGTGACCAATGGTATAAGATTGCAGGAAAAAACCAGTGGATTTCGGCTGCTCTCATTCACGGTTCGCCGCAGTCGTCAGTTGACGATCCTTCGGCGAAGCCTGGCGAACAGATGCAATACATCGTCAAGCCGGGTGATACGTTGTGGGGAATTGCCTACGATCGTTGGGGTGATGGTAGCCGTTGGCGGGAGCTGCAAAAAGCTGATGGTAGTACGTTTACGGATGCAGATGCACGGAATTTACGGGTAGGACAGTCAGTTTACATTCCGGTTTCATATGAATCGGGTACGGGTCAACCTATTGAGAATAATCCTCCTAGTTCTGATCCAGGTTCAGAGAGTGGAATTAATTGGGTGGACTTTACGGGATGGGTCGGACCCAGTCAAGGTGTGAATCTTCGCCATAGTCCTCGTCACGAAGATCGAAGCAATCGCAATGAGCCTTATCGTAAGACACTTGAGTTTGATGGTTGGAAGTATGGCGAGACAGTAACTGATATTTGGTTAGGGACACCTGATTCTCGCTGGTTCAAAGTTAAGGGAACGAATTATTGGGTGCCGAGCGCTTATATCTGGGGAAATCCTTCTGATGCTTCAGATTCTCCAGAAAACAATGAGAACTCAGGAGAAGCGGAAGCCCATGTCGATATTGACTCAGAACTTATAGATGATTCTCCACAACCCAACTATTGGCGTTTTTGGGAAGCACTGGAATATATGGTCGACGAAATGAAGACGAACGTAAATAGCTCGACGGCAAATGATATCCGGAATTCTAATAACAGTGCAAAATATCATTTAGAGAAAGAGCAAAGCTACTTCTGGAATATCTTAAAGAAGCAGTATCACAATGCTCAGTACATCTATCACCAATCATCTGCTCTTTTGCAGTGGGCTGGAATTGTCAAAACGGATGCGGAGTGGGATCACAAACCTAAGCTCACCACACGTTTGGAACTAAATAATCCTCCTGACTACTATTTCCCCATCCCAGGTGGCGGAAATCATGAGTACTACTATGATATTTGGTCTAACATTCACTATGGCTATGTGGGAGCATCTGTAGGTTTTGATCGATCAACTTTACAATTTGGTGCTAATCTGCATGAGCAATTTACAGGTGTGAATGATGACTCTGATGTAATTGCTGTAGACATAGGAATTTCTCTCTGGCAGAAGTATGCAGGGAATATTTCAAAGAATCTGCTTCATGAATTGATTATTTCTCACAAAGACAAGCTGAACCGTACATCAAAAATGATCAATTACGTATAGTTTTTGAGTCACACAAAGTCTGTTTATTGTTAAGGTAAACAGAATGCTTGTCTTAACAATAAACTTGTTTTTTAGAAAAGAAAAATCGCTTTTTCGAGAGGATGTTTAAAAAGTGGTAAGATGGTGGGGTGCGTTCCAGCTCTGTTCAATCCTTGCATTTTGCCAATTAAGATTAAGCCAGCCGGAACACACCGATTCGGGAACTAAGCATTTGCTCTGGCGTGAGTTCCAACACCAAACCCTCCAAAACAGGCAACCTTTCTCTACCTTGAAACAAGCCAAACCGATCGCCCGATCGCATCACCATCACCACCTCTTCTTCCGGATCAACTAACCACCCCAATTGACCTCCAGCCTGTAAACAAGTTTGAATCTTCGCAATCAGCCGAGTCGTACTCTGATTGGGGAGACAAAATTTCAATTATCCAAGCAGGCGCACCGGAAAACGGTAAGTTTCCCGCTGGCATCGTGTCGCGCCGCACTACTGCAATATCGGGAACGATCACATACGAATCGAACAGACAACGTAACTCAGGAAAAGCTTCGTAGGGAGACTCACAAGCATCGACGATCGCCACTAAACGCTTCTGAAGAATACTATGATAAGCCGTTGACATGGGTTTCTGTTTGGGGTGTCCGTCGAGTAACTCCCAAGCTGGCGAATCGTCAATTTCAGGTAACTTTAGAAACCCTTGAAGATCGATCGACGAACCTGTCGTAATCATGCTCTCCCCTGTAAAGACGAACGCGCTACGATTTTAGCGCAAGCGATCGCCCAAACCCCACTCATCCACAACTCCCGGCTTGCGAGCGACGAAATCATTGTCATTGAGGTTGAAATCGCGATCGCCAAAGCCCAAACGGCCAGAGCAATTGCCCTCAGCATGGCAATTACTGTCATTTTTTGCCATAGTAGAGGTGTTGAATGCCACGACTCTGCCATGAAAAGCATGAATGTCTCTCTTCCCGATTCAATGCGGGATTACATCGATCGCCAAGCTCAAAGCGGAGGTTACGGGAGTGCCAGTGAATATGTCCGCGACTTGATTCGTCGAGACCAAAAGCGACAAGCTCAAGAAGAATTAGAAAACTTACTCCTGGAAGGACTCAGATCCGGTCACGCAACTGACATGAGCGATCGCGACTGGCAAGACATTCGTAAAGCTGTTCGAGATAAACTCAACCAGCAGCAAGATGCTTGAGATTCGCAAACGTCCACAGGCCGTTCGCGACTTAATTGATATTGCCACCTACATAACACCAACCTTGACCAAAGCGATCGCTTTCTTCAGTCCGCTGAAGCAACATTCCAGAACCTGGCCAAAATGCCAGGAATCGGTAAACGCTGCCAATTTCACAACTCTCAATTAAAGAATATCCGGCAAGCTGGAGTCAAAAACTTTAAGAAATATCTGGTGTTTTACCGCGCCAGCGAGCATAGCATTGAAATCATCCGATTTATACATGGATCGCGCGATTTAGAAAACCTTATAACGGAAAAGAATGAAGATAAAACTGACTAAAATCTATCAAATATACCTTTCAAAAATTATCTGATTTAACTAACTTTACTAAAGATAGAGACCTAAACCGATGGTTGCCATCCCCCACCACATCAGCCCCACTGACTACCTCGCACTCGATCGCCAAAACCCCATCCGCCACGAATACCGCCAGGGACTCGTCTATGCCATGACTGGCGGTAGCGACGCTCACTCGCGGATTACAATCAACCTCCTCAGTCTCCTCAATCTACACCTCGACGAGACACCCTGTCGCCTTTACAACGGTGATGTCAAGGTTAACTACCAAGAGGACTTTTATTACTACCCCGATGCCTTCGTCACCTGCGACGAACGAGACCGTCAAGACCGCTTTATCAAACGCTACCCCAAATTTATCGCTGAAGTCCTTTCAACCAGTACTGAAGCCTTCGATCGCGACCTCAAATTCACCGACTACCAAAACCTCCAAAGCCTTGAAGAATACGTTCTGATCTCCCAAGATGCCCAGCGCGTCGAATGCCGTCGCCGCACCGCCGCCGACACCTGGGAAACCACCATTTACCAAACCGGCGATCGCATCACGCTCACTAGCCTCAATCTCGAATTTCCGATCGACCGACTCTATCGCGGCCTCGACTAGCGATCGCCCCTAACGCAACCAGCCAAACATTTGCTCTGGCGTGAGTTCCAACGCCAAACCTTCTAAAACCGGCAAACTTTCTCCACCTCGAAACAAGCCAAACCGATCGCCCGATCGCATCACCATCACCACCTCTTCTTCCGGGTCAACTAACCACCCCAATTGACCCCCAGCCTGCAAACAAGTTTGAATTTTCGCAATCAACCGCGTCGTACTCTGATTGGGAGACAAAATTTCAATTATCCAAGCAGGCGCACCGGAAAAAGGTAAGTTCCCAGTTGGCATCGCGTCGCGCCGCACTACTGCAATATCGGGAACGATCGCATACGAATCGAACAGACAACGTAACTCGGGAAAAGCTTCGTAGGGAGAATCACAAGCATCGACGATCGCCACTAAACGCTTCTGAAGGATACTATGATAAGCCGTTGGCATGGGCTTCTGTTTGGGGTGTCCGTCGAGTAACTCCCAAGCTGGCGACTCGCCAATTTCAGGTCCCTGAAGAAACGCTTGAAGATCGAGCGAGGAACTTGTCGTAACCATACTCTCCCCTGTAAAGACGAACGCGCTACGATTCTAACGCAGGAGATCGCCCCACGGACATCGATCGTCCTACTATTGAATTCCCCAAGAAACCGGGTTTTTTAGAACCCGATCCTCTAAATCTGTCCACCCGACCAGTTACTCATCCACACGACCCACCAAAATGCGATCGATCGACTCATCCAACCCTAAAACCTCACTAGCCGCACGATTCCGCCACGCCTTACTCCGCCTGAGCATTGCATCCGTGGGAACGATCGCCCTCCTAACCGCCACCGATCGCACTGCGATCGCCCAAACCCCACTCACCAACAACTCCTGACTCGCGATCGACGGAATCAGCCCTATCGCAGGAACGTTTCGTCAAAAAACCGTTGCATCGTCGCCCAAGCCTCCTGTGCCACGTCCTCGTCGTAAGCCGTTCCCTCAAACGGATCGTCGTCAGCCCCCGGATCGGTGAAACTATGAACGGCGTTTCCGTACATCACCATTTGCCAATCGACGTTTGCCGTCTGCATTTCCTCGATAAAGCCGTTGACGTCAGCGATGGGGACGAACGGATCGTCAACCCCGTGCAACACCAAAACCCGCGATCGAATATCGGCCGCATCCTGGGGATCGGGAGTGTCGAGGTTGCCGTGAAAGCTGACGACTCCCGCCACAGATGCACCGCTACGGGCAAGTTCGAGGACGGTTCCGCCGCCGAAACAATAACCGATCGCCGCAATGCGATCGCTCTCCGTCATCGCTAAATCGCGTAAAAAGTTCGCCCCAGCATTGGCCCGCGATCGCAACAGTTCCCGATTTTCTCGATACAGCGTCGCCAGTTCGTTCGCTTCGTCAGTATTGCTCGGTCGCACTCCTCGCCCGTAAATATCGGCCGCTAAGGCTACGTATCCCATTTCCGCCAGTTCTCGCGCCCGAGCTTTCTCGAAATCCGTCAATCCCATCCAAGTGTGAACCACCATGACGCCGGGGCGTGGGGCGACGATGGCGTCGTCGTAAACGAGATAGCCTTCGAGAACCGTTTCGCCATCGCGATACTCGACGGTTTCAGTGCGAATTTCAGCCAAGGCAGTTCGGACGCTCAGGAGTGCCGTGGCAGCGGCCAGGATCGGGGAAACCCAGGAAAATTTCATCAGTGTCTTCGTGGTATCGTGTGCCGCTAATATTATCGATGGTCTTCGACGGGCGAACGAAATCTTTCTAGACTAGATCGCAATGTTGGAAATTTGAAGCCGTTTAAAAACAGTCATGGCAACCTATCTCGTAACCGGCGCAAGCGGTGGCATCGGCGTAGAATACTGTCGTCAGTTAACAGAGCGGGGAGACGAGGCGATCGCCGTCTGTCGCTCGAGTTCGCCAGAATTGGACAAGTTGGAAATTCGCGTCGAAACGGGAATCGACATCACCTCCGACGAGGCTGTCGCCGACTTGGTGTCTCGCTTGCAGGGTAAAGCGATCGACGTTTTAATCAACAACGCCGGTCTCCTCAAACGCGTTACCCTCGACAACTTAGATTTCGACAGCATCCGTCAACAGTTTGAAGTTAACGCTTTGGGGGCGTTGCGAGTCACGGCGGCGCTACTCCCCAACCTCCACGACGGCTCGAAAGTCATCATGATGACCAGTCGCATGGGATCGATCGACGACAATACTTCGGGGAGTTCCTACGGTTATCGGATGTCGAAAGTTGCCATGTCGATGGCGGGAAAATCCCTCTCCCACGACCTCAAACCCCAAGGAATCGCAGTGGGAATCCTGCATCCAGGGTTGGTGAGTACCCCCATGACGAACTACAACGGCATTTCTCCTGAAGAGTCGGTAAAAGGACTGTTGGCGCGTATCGACGAGCTGAACTTAGAAAACACCGGTACGTTTTGGCACGCCAACGGTGAAGTGTTGCCGTGGTAGGGGGAGCAAGGGAGAGGGGGAGAGGGGGAGAGGGGGAGACAAGGGGATAAGGCAGAACTTCACCTTATCCCATCATCTCCTCATCCCGCCATCCCATCACTGGTGACTGGTGACTGGTGACTGAAGCACTGCCTCGCGGCTCACTGTTCACTGCTCACTGTAAAAGGCTGGTGACTGGTGACTGGTGACTGAAACCCATCACTGCTCGCTGGGAATTTTGATGAAAATATCGTAGCGACTGCTGCGCTCGTCGAGGATTCCTGCACGAACGCCGATGGCGTCGATCGCCTCGAGCAATGCTTGTTGGTTGTCGGGTAGGCGCGGTAAAAATAGGTTAGCTTCCCCTTGGCTGTCAGCTAAATTGAGGAAAAACAAACCGTTGCTGGGGTTCGGTTGTTGGGGAACCACTCGCTCGAACAGGGGTGTCTCGGACAAAAATTGAGCATCGCTGGGAGTTAGGCGATCGCTCGTCGGAACGCCGACGCTGAAAAATGCCAGAGTACTGTTGAGCCAACCGTGGGTGACGTCGAGTCCTTTGCGTCGCGTGTCCCACTGAACTAGGGGCAATCCCGAAAGTTCGCCGACTTCGACTTCAAAATCGTATTCCTCAGCCACAGCGCGATCGATCTTGTCGAAAAACAGATCGGCCGCGCGGCGATCGCCCGCTTGAGCCATCAACACCAGCGCTCCAGGAAACGTCGCGTCTGTAGTGTCCGTCGCCGGAACTAAGGCCAGGGCAAACTCTCCCGTCATCCACGAGAGAACTTCCGCTTCGAGATCGATGCCGACGGTTTGTTGTAAAGCACTCCGCAGCCACGCGGCATCGAGGGGTAGCAGAGCGTTGGCGCGAGCGTTTTGTAAATAGTCTTGCCAGAGTTGTTTGAGGTTCGATCCGGCTACGACCAAGACCGTTTCGGCCGGGAGGCGATCGACTGTCGTGGGGGGTTGGTTGCGTTCTGGATCGAAGGTCGTTTCGCTGTTGGGAGCCAGCCACGACAATCCTTTGAAGCGAATTCCGTCGTTTTCGAGGTTGACGGCGATCGCGACACCTTGCGTTTCGACCCGTTCGAGGGCTTCGGATTCAACCGGACGAGTCGAGGTTTCCGAAACCGCTTTCAGGGCTTGGGGAACGTTAACGAATAGGTTCGCCGCATTGGGGTCGGTGGCGTCCAAGGTTTCCCAAGCGCGGTTGTAGCCGGGGGTCGAGACGATCGAACTGTTGCCTTTGTACGCATCGATGGCGCGATCGATGGCACTGGTGTCCGTCGCCGCCAAGAGAAACCGTCGGTCGAGAATGGCGATCGCGTAACTCGACCCGTTGTCTTGTCGTTCGCGAACGGTAATCCCTTTATAGGTTCGTTCTTGCCAGGACGAGGACGGGTCGCCTGCTTCGGCTAACTGTCTGACGCGGTTGAGATTAGCAATTGGTAAAACGAACAGGGCAGCGCGATCGGCTTTGAGGTCTTCGGGGTCGGTCTCTGGCGAGATCGGCGGTGGCGGAAGAAACGCAACGGTGATGCGATCGCCGACCCAAGGTTTGATGTCTTCGGTGTAGGTATAGCCGCTATCGCCCAGTAGACGCTGTTCTAGTTGTGCCAAACCCTCGCGGAACAACGTCTGACTGTCCGGCGTTCCGTAGCGAGCGAGCCGTTGCCAGCGATCGTCGGCCGTCGAAACCGACACGGCCATCAGCGCGTCTTCGGGGATCGATCGAGCGCCTGCCATCACGGTTTCGTCGGCAGGTTTGCGCGACAGAACCCAATAGGCTAGACTCCCACCGAAAACCAGGAGTACCGCGACACCTAACAGACGCCAACGAGAAGATTTCCGAACTGTCATCATAGGGAGGCTGCTTGTGAGAGTCAGAGGCTGTGTGCCGTGCCTCTGACACTTTATCAGGATTTTTCGTCAATGCGATCGATCGCGCAACTTCGGCAGAGTTCGCCGAATCTACGGTCTCGACTCGACAAAAGGCGATCGTAGATACCAAATTCGCCTCAAATCGGGCGCTCGGGCGACTTTCCCTTACGAGAACTTTAAAAAACCACAAATACCATGAAGATTAGACAAACATCAGATAGGAAACAAGACAGCGTCAAAATGCATCTCATATATTGGAACCAAAGGGCTGACTTGTAAAGCTACGAAGAGCGCCAACCGTGACTACGACACTGCCTTCGCAAGTAACTTCGTTTGACCGACACCAACCAACAGGTGTCGCCATTTTCTCAGAACCGGTTCATGCTTCTGTGAACAACCGTTTCAAACGGGCCGTCGACATCGCCGGTGCGGTGGTCGGATTGGGCATTACTGCGGCTGTCGCCGTCCCTGTGGCGATCGCCATGCACTTGTCGGACCCCGGTCCGATTTTTTACAGCCAAATCCGCTGCGGATATAAAGGCAAACCATTTCGGATCTGGAAATTTCGCTCGATGGTGGTCGATGCCGACCGCAAAAAGCATCTCGTCGAAAACCAAGCCGAGGGATTCATCTTCAAAAACGAAAACGATCCGCGCATTACATCGATCGGACGCTTTCTCCGGCGCACGAGTTTAGACGAACTACCTCAGTTTTGGAACGTTCTGACTGGCGATATGACCTTAGTTGGAACCCGCCCGCCGACACCGGACGAGGTAGAGCGGTATAACGCCCATCACTGGCGGCGTCTCGACGTCAAACCGGGCATCACCGGAGAATGGCAAGTGAACGGTCGGTCTACCGTGAAAAACTTTGAAGATATCATCGAAATGGATCTTCAATATCAGGAAAAATGGTCTGTTTTTTACGACTTACAACTGATCTTCAAAACCATTGCTGTCGTGTTCAAAGGAAGCGGTGCTTGTTAGGTTGAGAACTATTTTCTCGGTGCATCTCACCGTTTCGCTCTCGCACGATTTGAACGATTGCCGATACATCTCAAAGCCCGCTCCTCAGCGGGCTTTTTGGTGTTTGTCTTCAAGGATGTTCGTACTTGGTAGGACTTACGCAGTTCGACCGAAATTACACTAAATGGAGAAGTCGATGGGCATTGCCCACCCTACAAATGGTGTAAATGCGTAACTCCTGCTTGGACACCAGAAAAAATCCGATTCCCTATTCCCGCTTCCCTTTTTGTCCCGATTTTGTTACACAACTGATTTTTGAATTTTAAATTTGTAAAATTTGCGATTTGATTTTTTGCGAAACAGGTTTCAAGAAATTTTTGATTTACTTGGAAGCATCAATCGAAACGGGGATTTCCACAACAAACGACGTTCCAATATCCACTTTAGATTTAAAATATAACTGTCCACCGTGAGTTTTTGTGACAATTTGATAGCTAGTAGATAACCCGATTCCTGTCCCTTGACCCACGGATTTTGTGGTAAAAAACGGCTCGAAAATTTTGCTCGATAACTCTTCTGAAATTCCAATACCGTTATCTGAAATTTGAATACGAATTCTTGTATCTTTGCCTTGAAAATATTCAGTTTTTATGTTAATTTCTGGAATCTCTAGATAGTTCGATCGAGCGTCGATGGCATCGATAGCGTTAGCAATTAGATTTAAAAACACTTGATTGAGTTGGCCGACGGCACAAGTGACGGGGGGAAGGTCGCCAAAGTCTCGGATCAGACGAATTTCTCCTCGCGTCTCTGTCGCCTGAAAGCGCTGTCCGGCAATGTTTAACGTATTCTCTAACTGCTGGTGCAAATCGACGGTTTTGATTTCAGCTTCGTCGAGGTGGGAAAACATTCGCAGAGATTCGACGATTTTTTGAATGCGATCGGCGCCAAATTTCATCGAATCCAGCAATTTGGGAAAATCTTCGGCAAGATAGTCGAGATCGATCGCCTCGATTTCCTCGAGAATCGTTTCGGGAGGGTTGGGATAGACTTGTCGATACAATTCGATCGCGCGGATTAATTCTGCACTGTAACCGTGGGCGTGTGGGAGATTTCCCGCAATAAAACTGATGGGATTGTTGATCTCGTGGGCGATTCCCGCGACAAACTGACCCAATGCAGACATCTTTTCGGTGTGAATTAAGCTGGCTTGGGTATGTTGCAACCGTCGCAGCGTCTCGTTTAACTGTTGGACGTTGCGCCGCAGTTCCATTTGCGCGATCGTCTGGCGACTGAGGGCGCGTAACGCCCGCAATTGTTCGGAATTGAGTTGGCGAGGTTTGCGATCGATGGCGCAAACGGTTCCCACCGCGTAACCGTCTGGCGTCACCAACGGCGCACCGGCGTAAAAGCGAATTTGAGGATCGACTGTGACGAGGGGATTGTCGGCGAAGCGTTTGTCAGTACTGGCGTCGGAAACGACAAAGATATCTTTGGGTTCGAGGATGGCGTGGGCGCAAAACGCCTGTTCGCGGGGGGTTTCGTCGGCGTCGAGGCCGTATTTGGATTTGAACCATTGGCGATCGCGATCGACTAAACTAATTAAGGCGATGGGCGTCTCGCAAATATACGCCGCCAAAGTTGTAATGTCGTCGAAAGCCTCTTCCGGTAAGCTGTCGACAATATTGTAGCGATCGAGTGCCTTTTGGCGATCGGCTTCGTTACTCGGGTTTGGGGCGCTTGGCATATTTAGGCGATAATTTGATTCAGTTTTTGACTTTTCTTTGACGAGACCTTTAGAACGCTCGTCGATGTAAACCTATCTCGATGTTAACATTTTCGATCGAAAGTTTTTAAATACCTTGAAAAAATCCTGCGTATCAGATATTATTTGGCATTTTCGAGATGCCGGAAAGCTGGCTGTAGCGAGAGAGCCTCGATCGCTATCTTCAGCAGGATACTTACAGTACGAACGACTTCAACTTTCGGATTTCAAGATTTTCTCAAACTTGCAACATAGAAAACAAAATTGGGTGCATTTCAAAAATGTAAATTTATCAGATCGGAGTCTCTACAGTGAATTGAGCTGTTCGCCCAATTTTTTAAACCACGGTGTCGGCGGTCAGTTTTTAGGTTTTAGACGTATTTTCTCGTATTCAATGCTCGATCGGATAAGTGCCAAAGGCAAAATACTTAAAGCTGAATTGAGTTGAGTTCTGGAAATGATACTTCATCCTTTTCCGATAAGCTAGGTTTCAAGAAGTCTTCACCACATCCCCCCTTAGCCCCCCTTTGAAAGGGGGGGTGGGGGGATAGAGAGACTTTTTAGGTTGGGCAAAACCCGTGTTTGAGTTCGGATTCCGTATGACACACCGATATCGAGAATAGCTCCATTTCCAGGCTGCAACTGAGCCGCAACAGCCATGACTTTCGCATCTGGTGCGTTTCCAAATAAGACGCAATTTTCTCGATCGACTAATGTTTGAGTTCGATCGTCAATGGATTCGATCGCCGCTTCAATTTGACATCAAAACTCATTTTAGCGATCGGCAAACTTCGCCGTGACATCCGACCAATGCAACCCGTCCAAACTGGGCAACACCCAATGAGCCGCCCCCACCCGTTCGGCCGGTCCGAGTCCGACGACGTGCATTTTCGCCGCCAACGCCGCCTCGACACCGGACTCTGCATCCTCGAACACGACGCAGTTTTCTGGCGAAACCCCTAACTGTTCGGCGGCGTGTAAAAATACGTCCGGGGCGGGTTTGGGGCGATCGACACAGTAAACGTTGGTGATGGTGTCGATATCGTCAGCAATTCCCAACTGTTCGATGACGGCGTAAACGTTCTGACTGGCCGAGGCCACCGCCATTTTAATCCCAGCGGCGCGAACCTCGTCGAGGAACGATCGCACCCCCGGTAACAGATGTTCGGAACTCATCGTCTCCACGAACTCGCGGAAATATTGATTTTTGCGGTCTAGTAGCGTTTGAATCTTCTCTTCCGGTAGCGTCCGACCGTTCAGCATCCGCAGCAGCGAATCCCGTCGCGACAAGCCCCGTAGCGCTTCGTTGGCTTGGCGATCGAAGGGAATGCCTTCTTCGTCGGCTAAACGCTGCCAAGTTTGATAGTGAAATTCGATCGTATCGGTCAGCACGCCGTCCATATCGAAAATTGCCCCCTGTAGGGCGACAGACGGTACGGAACGAGTAGACGAGACGGAAGACTTCATGGGCGGCGAGGGGAGAACGCTACGACCCCAGATTACGGAGTTCTGCGTCTCTTTGTCTAGCATCTTGAAGTCGAGCTTCTTGTAGGTTGAGTTTTTGGTTGAGTTCCCGCGTGCGGCGAGACAACAAGCGAATGATATTGATGGCGATTCCAGGGGTTTCGTCGATGGCGTCGTAAAGTTGTTGTTGGGTCAACATCAAACACTCGCAGGGTTCGCAGGTTGTCACCGAGGCCGATCGCGGTTCGGCGTCGAAGAGGGACATTTCGCCGAAACAAGCGCCTTGGGACAGCCGTGCTAGTTCGCGATCGCCGATATGCACGCGCACCACACCCGAGACGACGATATACAGCGATCGACCTTCCTGCCCCTCCGTAAAAATCGTATGGTTGGCGGGAAAGGACAGTTCGTCCATCACCGAAGCCAAACGCACGAGAAAGTCGTCCCGCAGTTCTTTAAAGATCGGGACGCCTCGCACGAACAACAAGCGATCGACACTGGTAAGCATGGGGCAGAAAGGAAACGAAGATTAGGGAGCCAAAGCAGACACCATCAACGGAAGCTCGGGCTTCCGTTTCGATCGGGCGATCTCCGAGGCTTACCGCTTTCTAATTTTACCGCTTCGCTTTCGCTAAGCTTTGGAAGAACTCAACCCAAACTGAACCATTAGCTCGCGAACTTGAGCGGCCACGAGGGGATCGGGATCGTTTTGCAGTTTCGGGAGTAATTCTAGCAGGGCGCGAGGCGAGGCGACCTCTAAATAAGCCAGCACCGCTTCCCGCACGAATCCCGTCGGGTGTCGTAACCCGGCTAGGGTTTGGTCGGCGCCGATACTCCAGCGAGCGACTCGGGCGACGTGAAAGCAGCAGGCTAGAGGCCAGTCGGAGAGGAACAGGCGCAACTCGAGTAAAAACCGCAGGCGATCGCTCGGCGACATCGGTTGATAGTCCACTAACTCCGAGAGATTTTGCAGTTTTTCTGCGTCCCCTTGGCGATCGAGAACGCTCAACAGCGATCGCTTGCTGGGAATGTCGATAGTGTTGTCGAGAATTTCCAACCCCCGCGCCATATACGATCGCGATCCCGACTTGAGGTTGAACGCCGCCGCTTGAATCGAGCTGAGGGGATATAAGAACTTCATCAACAAGAACAACCGCTCGATACTGTCAGCTTGTAAGTCTTGCAGGGCGCGACGCAACAACTCGATGGCGTAGTCGGCGGTCAAACTCACGTGACCGTTGGTTCGCGGGCGACTCGCCACCGCTTCGGGTTCGCCTGGGGGAACGCTCACCTCGGGTAAATCCACTAAGGCGGCGTATAACTGTCCCACGAACATCAACTCTTGGTCGATGAGGATCTCCACGCCGCGACGTCCCAGGCGATCGAGAACCCCTTCGATACCCTGTTCTTCGGGCATTTTCAACAAAATTCGCAAGATGTTGCGGCGGTTGGTTCCCCATGCGGTCATCAAATGGGCGACCAAGACGTCGAGAGCTTCGACGGTTCCGATTTCGCCGATGGTACTCCAAGCGTACATCCGTACTAAATCGGGTTTGTGAACGTCTTCGGCTAACGTCACTAGGCGATCGAGGACTTCGTTATCCAACCGTACCAACGCCTGCATCGCGGCGTCCCGCGTAGATTTATACGACAGTCCCCGCAACAGAGACGGATAGTACTCTTCTAAATGAGTCGAGGCGATGACCTCCAACAGCGCACAGCGCACCCGTAACGATTCGTCTTGGAGTAAGTTGGGGACGTACAATCGCAGCCCTTGCAGGAAATCGGCTTCGCCTAACGCGCGAGTTCCCATGACCCGTTCCCGTTCCTGCTTGTGGGTCAACATTCGCCGTAAGGCGTTGGTGGCTTCTGCTTTCTGTTCGCGATTGCCCTTGCGTAAAATTAGCGAGGCTGCCGTCGCTCGCACCACCGGATCGACTTCCGGGCGCAGGTAAGGCCGTAACTGCCGCATATCCGGCGTTCGTTCCGTCAGCCAAACATAGCGCAACGCCAAGGCCAGCACTTCCGGCGGTTGGGGGCGATCGATCAGCGCCCGCACCTGGGGCAAATACTCGGCTTTGGGATGTTCGAGCATCACCTCTAAGCTTTGCCGCTGTAAGGCGGGCGATAGCGTCGCCAGTAGCGGCGCGAGGACTTCCCCCACGTTTTTCGGATCGATTTGAGCCAGGAGTTCGACACAGGAGCGCTTGTCGGGGTCGGACTTGGGTTTTTCGAGGGTTTCGACTACGGAGCGCTTGAGAACCCGTAAATCCACGTCGGAAACCCCCAACCGCCCTCGTTCGGCACTGGAGACGAGCAGACCCACGTAGCGCGATCGCATCAACAAAATGATGGCAATCCAGGCCAGGGCGACCAACACCACCAAAAATACGAAAACTGGACTTTGCAGAGCTTGCCACTGGTCTTTCCCCAGAAAGCGGCGTCCGCCCCAAATAAACGTCCACATGGCCAAACCCGCCACCCCCGTCGCCACTGGCTCCGCCACGCCGTTAACGAGGGCTTGCATATTGTTGCGCTGGGATTCTGGCAGGGGTTGAAACAGTACCGGCCCGGTGCCTTCGATGAGGGTGTAGTGGAATAGTTCGTCGACGAACTTAATGGCGATCACGCCGAGGAAAAGGTCGAACCAGCCCCCAAAGGAGCTGGAGATGGAAATCACCCCGATCAGCACCACCAGCATCGGCAAAATCGACCCGGCGCGAAACACCCCCATCCGCTCCACGACGCGACTGGAGGCGAACCACTGGGTCACTAACTCGAAAATCCCCAGAATTCCGTTAAAAATCCCGACGAAACTGGCGATACCATTGGCTAAATCGACGCCGCCTTGGAATTGCAGCTCTAGTTCGCTGTAAAACTGAAATTCGATGAGAACGTAGAGAATTTCGACGAGGACGAAAAACGTCACCAACAGCCAAACGTAGGTTCGCAGCGGTCCTTGGAAGCGGCGCGTGGCGTAATCGGAGGGATCTTCTTCTTCGGTGCGCCGACTGGCATCGGGAAAGGCTTGTCGGTAGTTTTCGCTGAGGTAGAATAGCAGAAACGCCCCCAGGACGAGCATGAAGCAGGCCATCAAGGTGACGTTTCTCAGACCCACGCGGGAGATGAGGGCGGGTAGCGAAAACCCGCTGATCACGTCGGCCAGGAGGATTCCGCTGCTGATGATGGGGTAGGTTCGCTTAATTTCGCGAATGTTGAAGAGTTGGTTGGCGGTAATCGAGGTGTTGAGGTCGTTAAGGATGTAAGCTCCGTCGATCCACAGCCGCATGGAAAAGACGGTGATGCCGAAGAGCAAGGGAAGTTCGAGTCCGACTCGGAACAGCACCAAGGGCAAGGCCATCAGCAGGGCGATCGCGACGATCGCGCGACGCATGGGCAACACCTCTTGCAGCCAGGAGTAGAAAAATCCCAACCCCGAACCGATGGCCGAACTGGCGATATAGATAATCGTCAGGGATTCAGCACCGTATTTATCCAGAAATAAGCCGTAGGTGACGGCTTCGAGCCAGAGCAGGCCGATCGAGGTCGCCGTGTAAAAGGCAAACATCAGTAGGGTGCGCTCGCCTTCTTCGGGACGAAGGTTCACCCATTGCAGCACCCGCTGTCCCCAGCCACCTTGGTTGAATTGCCAGTTTTTCAGTTCCATGCAGCGTCGATCGTCCTGATGTCGGTCTTTGGGGAGCGAGACTCGCTCGGCTCCTGCCGTCTAGAGTAACGCGCCACCCAGTTCGGCGAAAAAAGTTCCGCTCTGCTTTAAGCGCGAACGGCTAAATTCAGGGTAACAATAAATTGTCGCTGACAAACGCTCTTGGCGTTTTTCCCGTTGAACTGCACTGGGGAACGGTTCGGCGGCGCGACCGGCCGGATTCGACACTCGAATCCGTCTGGCGACCTCGGGTCTCGACCGCCGCTACCTCGCCAACGTTTCGACTATGTCTTCTTCGGCGACAGTAGCATCATCATGCTACGTCCTTCTCGTTTGGGCCGTTGCTGGACTTCGGCCAGGTCGGTTAAGTCTTTGGCTAAGCGTTCGAGCAACTGTTGGGCGAGGTCGGTGTGTTGGATTTCTCGACCTCGGAACATCACGGTGGCTTTCACCTTGTCTCCCGCTTTGAGGAAGCGCACCGCCTGCTTGACGCGCACCTGATAGTCGTGATCTTCGATCTTGTAGCGCATCTTCACTTCCTTGAGTTCGGAAGAGTGCTGCTTCTTCTTGGCTTCCTTAGAGCGTTTCTCTTGCTCGAACTTATATTTGCCGTAGTCCATGATCCGACAAACGGGCGGATCGGCTTTGTCGCTGACTAAGACCAGATCGAGGTCTTTTTCTTCAGCAATTTTCAAGGCGTCGGCTGGGGACATGATACCGAGTTGCTCTCCCTCTGTATCGATCGCTCGAATTTTGGGAAAGCGAATTCGCTCGTTGATTTGGGGTAAATCCCGTTGTCGTCTTCTTCCGATTGCAGGCATATGAATTGGTTTGATTTATTGGCTCGATAGGTTCGTGGTTGGGTAAATTTTGGTCTGAGATCGAGAACAGTCGTACTAACATTCTACTCGGAATATTTTCGATCCTCATCTAGATTTAAGAGAAATTCTAAAATTGCCCGACGGCCGACTGGGGCAAACGGCCAGGTGGGATCGCCTACAATGGGGAGATACGACGTTTCGCTCGAGAGGACGCAACTATCGCCAGCTCTACTCCCGGTCTCGATTTTCCCCGGCGGCGCGATTGGATTTGGCGTGGATGGCAAACTCGCTACGCTGTGGCTCGTCCGACAGCGGTGGAGGCATCGCCGACTCCCGTGGTGTTACTGCACGGGTTTGGCGGTTCTATCGACCACTGGCGCTACAATGTCGGACCGTTGAGCGATCGCCACCCCGTTTACGCTCTGGACTTACTCGGGTTCGGAGCGACTGAAAAGGCTCCGACTCGCTACAGTGTCGATCTCTGGGCCGATCAAGCTTACGAGTTTTGGCAACAGACCGTCGCGCGTCCGGCGGTTTGGGTGGGTCACTCGATCGGCTCGCTGGTCGGTGCGACCCTCGCACGACGATACCCAGAGGCGATCCGAGGATTGGTGTTCTTGACGTTGCCCGACCCGGCGTTACGCCGAGATCTCCTCCCGCCACCGCTCCGGCCGGTGGTTCGCGCGATCGAACGCTTGTTTTCTTCTCCCCTCTTGCTCAAGCCGATTTTTTACTGGATTCGCCACCCCGAACGATTGCGGTCTTGGATGCAGTTGGCTTACGCCGACAGCGGTTCCGTCCCCGAAGACCCGGTGGAAGTTTTCGCGCCCCCCGCCTTCGATCGCGGTGCGGCGGGCGTCTTCTGTCGCCTCGCCCGTGCTAGCAGCGAGGTCGAGTTCTGTCCCGACGTGGCTGCTTCTCTACGTCAGTTAGAGGTTCCCGCTCTGTTGGTGTGGGCTCGCGACGATCGCATGGTTCCGCCGAAACTCGCCCGTCCCCAGCAGTTCCAACAGGTCAATCCGACCTTGGAGTTGTTGGAATTCGATCGCGGCGGTCATTGCCTTCACGACGAACGCCCCGACCTCGTCAACGAGGCGATTCTCGATTGGATTCAACGGCGTGTCGATGTCCGGTAACGGCGATCGCGCCTCCGTAATAAGATGGAAACCTTTGGTTTCCGTTGCCCTATCCCAGAGCTTCACCCTACTCTGGGTGAAGTTTTTATGCTATTTTTCAAGCCAGTTTGTCGATCGGCTCGTCGGGCAAAACAGTTCGGGAAAAATCGGCGATGTCTAAAATCGGCTCGTCTGAAGCGACGATCCTGTCAATAAGGAGAAATATGGTCAGAGTTCACTGGTTGCTCCCAAGTCTCGCAAGTCTGCTGGTGGTGTCGGAATTCAGTGCGGTGGCGCGATCGCAACCCCTCGATCGCGCCACGGAGGATCTCAAATCGATGTCGTCTTCGACGCCAACTGCGATCGCCGACCCACGAGAACTCCGAGACCCCCTGACTCTTTCCGGCGACCTCGCTCGAGACGAGATTCGACTCGGCCGAAAAGCGGAGGACAGGCAAGACGACCGGCCGCGACGGGTTCAGCGCAACCGACAAACCGCGACGATCGAGGCGGTCGAAATTACCGTCGATGGAAATCGCGCTCTCGTGCGCGCCGATCGCGCTATCCAACCTGTCGGCTACTGGGATCGGAGAACTCTGGCGTATCAAATTGAAATTCGCAACGCCCGCCTCGCACCGGGATTTCGCGTCCCCAGCGCCCGCGACAGTTCGGCGATTTCTTGGATACAGGCCGAGCAGGCCGACCCCGAAACGGTCATCGTGCGGGTCATGCCCGCCCCACAAGTGTCGATCGAAGGTCTCAACCAACCCAGCACGCAAACGCTCGCCCTCGAACTCCGACCGTACAGTGCTGAAGCCGCGCCCCCACCGATCGCCAACCGCCGCCCTGCGAATTCTTGGGGCGACGTGCCGCAAATTCCTCAAGGACAAGTGGTCGTGGTCATCGACCCCGGACATGGCGGCAGCGACCCCGGTGCGGTCGGGATTGGCGGCCTCAGCGAAATCGATATCGTCAATCCAATGTCCCATCGCATCGCGGATATATTGGAAGCAAACGGCGTGGCGGCCGTTCTCACGCGGGAAGACAACCGCACTGTCGAACTCGAGCCGCGCGTTCAGTTGGCAAACCGCCTCAACGCCAATCTGTTCGTCAGCATTCACGCGAACGCTATCAGCATGAGCCGACCGGACGTCAATGGCATCGAAACCTATTACTACCAAACGGGAGGCGATCTCGCCCGCACGATCCATCAAAATGTCGTTCGGGCGACGGGGGGGCCCGATCGCGGCGTGCGGACGGCTCGGTTTTACGTGCTACGCAATACGGATATGCCAGCGGTGTTGGTGGAACTCGGGTTCGTGACGGGGGCTTACGACGCGCCGCGACTGTCAGACCCGGAATATCGTGAGGTTCTCTCGCAAGCGATCGCTCGAGGTATTTTGCAGTACGTCAACCAGTACTGTCCCGGTCCGCTCTGTCAGTGACGGCGAGTTTGCATTCTACGCCACCTTTGCTCCGGTAATATCGGTATTTCACAAACACCTCATGACAAACAATACTCGCTCGATCGGGATCTTCGACAGCGGCGTCGGTGGTTTGACCGTGCTGCGGGCAGCGTACCGACAACTCCCTCACGAGTCGGTTTTGTATTTCGGCGATACGGCACGGTTGCCCTACGGCACGCGATCGCCCGAGGAAATCGTGCAGTTCGTGCGAGAAATCCTGCATTGGATGGCTCAGTGTCGGGTCAAAATGGCGATCGTTGCCTGTAACACCAGTTCGGCGCTGGCGTTGGAAACGGTGCGCGACGAATTCGATTTTCCGATTTTGGGCTTGATTCTACCGGGAGCGAGAGCGGCCGTGCGTCGGGGCAGCCGTATCGGGGTCATCGCGACACCGGCTACGGCGAAAAGCGGCGCGTACCGTCGGGCAATTTTGGAAACGAACCCTTCGGCTCGGGTTTGGGAGATAGGCTGTCCGGAATTCGTGCCGATCGTCGAAGGAAACCGCATTCACCATCCTCGTACTCGAGAGATCGTTCGACAGTACCTCGAACCGTTGCTCGAACACCGTATCGATACGCTGGTGTACGGTTGTACTCACTACCCCCACCTCGAACCGGTTTTACGGACGTTGCTTCCGGCGAGGGTGTCTTCGATCGATCCGGCCGAACACGTGGTGGTGGCGGCCACCCGAGAATTGGATTTACTGGGATTGGCAGCGGTGGCGACGCCCTACGAACATTCGGTTTCACCGAGACACGGAACCCGCTTTTGCGTCAGCGGTTGTCCGCAAACGTTTGCGAGTTTGTCGAAGCAATGGCTCGGATTTGTCCCCGAGGTCGAAAAAATTTGGCTTCCGGCGCTCGATCGCTCCCATAATGCCGATCTCGATGAGAACGCGATCGCTCTATCCGAGTCGATCGATAGTCGGGTTTGTGGGGAACCGCAATCGGGAGACGCGATCGTGTAGAGTCCTGCATCTCTGCTCCCTGCGGTTACCAGGAGTTTTGGGTTTAAAGCCTCGCCCATAAGCAGGCGACTTGGTTATCATGGGGGGAACGGGAACGGTATTCAACCCGTTTAAAAACCGAGCCTAAAATCCACGGCAATCGAACCTTGAAAACTAGAGTTATGGGTTTCCACTTGGGAAAGAAAGCTCAAGCGGGTAAAAGCTCTAAGCACCACGGACATCTCACGGTGGCGAACTCGGTTCGCCACCCGTGTCCTCAAGTACGGGGAACCAGTGTTTCAGGATTCTCAGGTACGGTAGGGCATACCGGAACCTCCTCTGAAATGGGGAAAACGCCTGGGGAGATAAACCCCTCTGGTATTCATTGGCAACAATGAATATTAAGGGTTGTCAGAGAACCAGGAATCCAAAGCCGTGAGGCTTGGAGAATCGCCGTCCCTTCGACTTTGCTCAGGGCAAGCCTTCTAGGGCGGTGAGTATGTCAAATAATGTTAAAGGAAGAAGATGTGAGTAACACGCGATCGCACTATGGTTTTCTTTGGATTCGGAAAAAAACTGACACTACCCAAACCGCAAGACGCCTTACCGGGACGAGATACACCGATGCCCGTTCCCGACAAGCACTTCGTTCTCAAAACCCCCCTAACACCGCCCTATCCTGATGGAATGCAGCTAGCTATGTTTGGGATGGGTTGCTTCTGGGGCGCCGAGCGTCGTTTCTGGCAACTCGATGGGGTCTATTCGACAGCGGTGGGTTACGCGGCTGGATACACCCTCAACCCCACCTACCAAGAGGTCTGTACGGGGATGACGGGACATAACGAAGTGGTGCGCGTGGTGTACGATCCCGAGGCGATCTCTTACGAGATGCTTTTGAAAACCTTTTGGGAAAGTCACGATCCCACTCAGGGAATGCGACAGGGAAACGATGTGGGAACCCAGTATCGTTCGGGAATTTACTGTTACTCGGACGATCGACGCCGACAAGCTGAAGCTTCCCGCGACGCCTATCAGACGGAACTTAAAAAAGCCGGATACGGCGAAATTACCACGGAAATTCTCGAAGCCCCCGAGTTTTACTTTGCGGAGGACTATCACCAACAGTATTTGGCGAAGAATCCCAACGGCTATTGCGGGCTAGGTGGAACGAACGTTTCTTGTCCGACTGGAATCGGAGTCTAATTCTCGCTGTAGGAGTGTTCCTGGCAACGCTCCTACCCCAAAACTTTCGGTAAGGGCTGTCAGTGTAAGGGAACGCTCGCTCGAGACGAAGGCCGATCGCCGTCCGTAAAACTTTCGGTAGGGGCTGTCAGTGTAAGGGAACGCTCGCTCGAGACGAAAGCCGATCGCCGTCCGTCCGATACCCAAATATGTCGAGACATTCTGCTCGACTGACGAACGCGAGGGGGGAGGTTAAATCTCCACTCGCGTTTTGCTCTGTAAAGTCTAAAAAAGTTAATTATTTGGCGGTTGCGGTGACTGAGGTTTGTTCGGATCTGACGTTAAGGTGGATCGAAGAATCTTGCGTATATCCCCACAGCGTTAAAGCGACTATTGAGAATGTCAGTACCATGCCGATCGTGCAATCGATTCGATCGAGGCGTTCCATGTTCGGTTCCTCTATAAAATTTTCGTAGATAAGGTTGAGTTCGATCGCGTCTCGCTGCTCGTGACTCGAAACGTTGGCAGCGCTCCTCACTTTTTTAGTTTTAACGAGTTTTTCCTGGGGAGAATTTGAGTGAGATCGCCGCAGCAGCGCGAAAGCTACTTTTGGTTTTTGGATTCATTTCAGCGTGTTTTAACTCAATTCTCCCTGGTGTCTACTGTACCCGATCGATATCGATCGATTAACGCCTTGAAAAAAATCTTTACTCAAATTTTAAAAGCGAGGAATTTTAAACGGCGTTAACTTTATAGATCGGGCAAAATTACTGGATTTTGACGATACGATCGATTCGTTCTTTTGAAGGTTTCGGATATTGCTTACGTGATTTAACGTAGTCGAAACTAAGTTTTCTACAAAGCTCCGTATTTTCCGAAAAATAAAGAATCGACCCTGTTGCCATGTAACGTTTCAACGAGCGAAAACCTTCCATAGTAAGGACTTGAGAGTCGAGATGTCAGATGGAATCCGTTTCCGATAAGCTTCACCACAGAGACACAGAGGACACGGAGAAGGGCTTATTGCGTTCGGCTAAGCCACTGTTTGAAATGCAAATTCTGTATTAAATTTCAGTGTGGGTCAATTCGAGCGGAGGCGATATCGAGCGGTCGGTCGATTCTCATTTTTTTACTTGTAATGGTTATTCTGGTAACGTTTCTTGGTCGCGAAACGAGAGTTTTGGATAAGAAATTCCTGCTTTGGACAAGGCTGCTTTTGCACGTCGAATCAGATCGGTTTGGTAAACAAATTCGTCTCTAGCGTCGATGGGATAACATTTAAGTTTGAAGTGAGTTCCCCACGGAGTTTCTTCAATGATGACTAAAATCGGGAAGTCAATTTGCGTGTACTTGCTCGTTTGAGCAGTGCGTTTTAGAATTTTACTGACGCGATCGACCTCGATGTCGTGGGCGAAATAGAAATCGACGACAGTTTGAGCTTCGACATTCCCTTTATTCGCGTTGACGATCGCGTCCGTCCAAATTTTATTGTGGGGAATCGATACGATATCGTCGTTGGGGGTGCGAATGCGGATTCCTCGCAAGCCGTAATTGATAATTTCGCCGTATTGGTCGCCGATGGTGACGCGATCGCCCACTTGATAGGGACTTTCAAACAATGCGATAATTCCTGCAATCACGGAACTGGCGTAATCTTTAAAAGCAAATCCCAAAGCGACAGCGACAGTTCCCGTAATCGCGAAGAGGTTGTTCGCCGAAAAGTCGAGAAACAAACTCAGGAGAAGGACGATCGCCAATCCTAAAACGAAAGCTTGCCAAAACGGAAGCGATTGTGCGATCGCCAAGCGAAACCGCAGGGGAACTTTTTCCGCCAGCCACCGCACGACTTTATCGATCGCGACAGTGCTGAAATAAGCAATGACTACGACGGCGATCGCTTGTAGAATTTTAGCAGTCGTAATTTCTTTAAAAACTTCGGTCGCATTGCTAACTGCGTTCCCGTTACTTTGGGCGATCCAGAACTGTTGAATAATTAATTCGTTCACGATTTTGAGTCTCCGATACGAAATTGATTGTTACTCAAATCTCGATACAACCGGGGATAGTGAACGGGTTCGAGTTGGAAAAATTCGTCGGGTTGGCGTACTAGAGACACAGACTGCAACCGACGCACTCGCTGCAAAACTTCGAGGGGGGAATCTCCCAAGGTTTTCGCTAAGTCCCCAACCGTTATATTTCGATGTAAGCCGAGGGAATACAGTAAAAAGCGATCGTTTTTATCGAAAGTGGGCAGTTCGGGAAGGTGAGGACGTTGGGCAAAAATTCCCTCTTCACCCTCAATGTGGTGGAGCGATCGCAGCCATAAATTCGAGGCGACCGCCGCACTTCCTAACGATAGTTCGGCGAGTCGGTGGAAATAGGACTTTTCGGATTTCGAGTTCCAGAAGTCGTCTTCGTCGTCTTCAGTTTCGGAATTTTCGTTTTCGTCGGCTTCTTTTTCAAACTGACAGTCGGCGAGGTGACAGACGGGAGACAACCAGGTTTTTAAGTCTTCTGGAGAAAGTTCGGGTAAGATACTAGGTTCGGGAAAACTTACTGACAGGTCACAGGCGAGATCGAGATAGTTCCACGCAAACGTGTTGCAACCGATCAGCCAAAATCGAGAGCGATCGCGTAAAACGCAGTCCTGTAAAACGTCGATGCTGTCTAACCCTTCTACACACCGTAAAAAACACTGGCTCAAATCGGGAACGACGATAACGAGATTGCGATTGGCAGACCGAACGAAGTCCGAATCGGACGTTTTGCGAAGTTGTCGAACGATCTCCGAAACGTCGTGCGGTACTGTCGAAGATGCTAACGTTTTAACCAGTAGAACGCTGTCGTTTTCCCACGAGGAAATGGCAGTGTCGAGCAGTTTTGAAAACGAATCGACGGGAGTTCCGAGAAGTACGAATCCATTGGGAGCGGTTTCGTCTTGTTGCCACTGTTTCAACCGTTGGGAAAGCTGCGATCGCACCTCCTCACAATAAGGATTTGGAGCGTCTAGTTCGAGGAGGCGATCGATCAGTTTTTGACGAAGGGTAAAATTGAGGGGAATTCGATCGACTTCGGAAAACTTGGCTTCCAATTCAGCAGCGTGTTCCTTTAGTTTCGCTTGAGCTTTGGGAAACCACGATCGCACGCGAGCCAATATATCGCCGATTTTGAATTTCATTTATCCCCGCCGCACCACTTGCGTTGCGGTGGCTTGTTCTGTCGGAACCACTAACACTTCGCTGATGTTGACGTGAAGCGGACGACTGGCACAAAATAAAACGATATCCGCGATGTCGTCTGGGGTTAACGGCGTCAAGTTTTCGTAAACCTTTTTCGCCCGTTCTGTATCCCCGTGAAATCGCACGTCGCTGAACTCGGTTTCTACCAAACCGGGATCGACTTCGCTGACACGAACTGAGGTTCCTAATAAATCCTGTTTCAACCCTTGGGTAATGGCGCGAACCGCTGCTTTTGAGGCACAATAGACGTTACCGTTGGGATAGGCGTGTCGTCCGGCGATCGAACCGATATTAATTATATGTCCGCGATCGCGTTCTACCATTCCCGGTACTACGGCACGAGTCACGTAGAGCAATCCCTTCACGTTGGCGTCTATCATCTCTTCCCAGTCGTCGATATTCCCTTCATGAAGCTTGTCGAGTCCTCGACTCAATCCGGCGTTGTTGATTAATATGTCGATCTCTTGCCAGTTTTGGGGTAATGTGGCGAGGGTTTCGGCCACTTGTTGGCGATCGCGAACGTCGAGTTTGAGGATGCGAACGTCGGTTCCGTGATGTCGGTGTAATTCGGCGGCGAGGGTTTCGAGGCGATCGGAGCGACGGGCGGCTAAAATCAGTTTGGCACCCGCTTCAGCAAAGAATTTGGCACAAGAGGCTCCGATTCCGCTGCTGGCTCCCGTAACGAATACAATTCGATCTTTGACAGACCCCATCACAGATTCTTTAACGTTGCGACTTTCTCAGTTTAGGACATTTTTTTGGAGAAACAGGGGTTTTGAGGTTTGAAAAAATCCGCGTGAAAGAACTCTCGTTCGTGTCGCGAGCAAAATGATTGACGTTTTCCTTTCGAGGAGTTATACTATAAAAAACTGTAACAATCTTTATAATATAATTAAAATTGACTTAAAATTCAACACTATAAATAAGTATTAGAAATATCGAAGGCTTTGAAGTTGAGTAGAAGAACCCGAAGTCATCATCAGAGCGATCGAAATTCCGGGTTTCTAGTATAGATCCCAGCCAGACGCGTTCGATGCACACCGATCGCCAGGAAGTTTGCTAAGATGCAGAACTCAACTGACGTTAATGTTAGGATTTGAGTTCACGCGATCGCGAAATCATGGCTGTGAGACAGACTGTATCTCTACCCAATATCGAACTTTCCTATCTCGAATGGGGCGTTCCCGGTAACGAACCCGTCTTATTACTGCACGGACTCGCAGACCATGCGGGGGTGTGGTCGAGTTGCGGCGAATCCCTTTCCTCAGCCTATCACGTCGTCGCGCCGGACTTGCGGGGACACGGCAACAGTAGCAAGCCCCGAACCGGATATCGAGCGATCGACATTATCCGAGACTTACAGCATTTAATGCAACATCTCGGCTGGACTTCCGCTCACATTGTCGGACATTCGTGGATGGGGAAAGTGGTGCCGAAGTGGGCAACCTTACACCCCGAACAGTTTAACACCGCCGTACTCGTCGATCCCTTTTTCATCGGTAAACTTCCCCAAATTTTTCGCTTGACCTTTCCCCTCCTTTACCGCGTGCTACCTTTTTTAAAAGGTATGGGTCCTTTTGAAACCTACGACGCAGCCGTGGAACGCGCCAAAACCCTAAAACAGTATCGCGGCTGGAGTGCCTTACAACAGAACGCCTTCAAAGAAAGTCTCGAAGAAAAACCCGACGGTATCTGGGGCAGTAAATTCACCATAGACGCCAGAGACGGCGTATTTGAAGACGTGATGCTAGTAGCAGGCTTGACACAGGAAATCGACGTTCCGACGCTGTTCGTAAAACCCCTCGAAGGACTCAACCGAACTGCCTTTCAACTGAAACCCTACCGTCAATATTTAAAAAAACTAGAAATTCGGGAAGTTCCCGGAAACCACTGGGCGTTTTTAGTCGAACCCGAAGCTTTTAACGCCACCCTTTTAGACTACTTCAAACAACACTCGTTTACTTCGTAGACTTATCGTAGATTGCATCGATCGCATGAAATTTTCACTCCCCCGACAACGGTTTTACCAAGAAATCAACCGAGACGACGAGAACATCGATTTAGCTGTCGCGGCGTTGTGCGTCGCCTGGGAAGAATATCCCGATCTCGATATCGAAGAATATCTCAACGCCTTAGATACGATGGCATCAGAAGCAGCGGAAAAACTACCCGCCGAACGCTATCCCATGCGAGTGATTCAAGCCCTCAACAAATATCTGTTTGACGACTTAGGATTTCAAGGCAATCGAGACGATTATTACAATCCCCAAAACAGCTATCTCAACGATGTTATCGACAGACGGTTGGGAATTCCTATTAGTTTGTCTTTGGTTTATTTAGAAATTGCCAAACGCCTCGATTTCCCGATGGTAGGAATCGGAATGCCGGGACATTTTATCATCCGCCCCGACTTTGAAGACGCGGGAATTTTCGTCGATGTTTTTAACGGCGGCGAAGTGATGTTTCCCGAAGATTGCGAAAACCGGTTGCGTCAAGTGTACGGACAACCGATCCGATTTCGTCCCGAATTTCTCGAGCCGATTAGTTCGCGACTGTTCCTCGTGCGGATGCTGACGAACTTAAAAGCCGTGTATATTTCCAAACAGGAAATGTCGAAAGCCTTAAGTGCGATCGAGCGAATTTTGCTATTAAATCCCGATTCCATCATGGAACTGCGCGATCGCGGACTCTTGTATTACCAAGCCGGACGGTCAGTCGAAGCCACCCAAGACTTAGAACGCTATCTCGAAATGCGTCCCAACGCCCCCGACGCCTCCACCATTCAACAGTTACTCGAAAAACTCAATAATTAATTGATAGGGAACGGGGAACAGTCCGTAGGGTGCGTGACTTGAAAAATCGGGTGTCGAACACCAGACCGAAAAATCGTCACGCACCGCCAATGTACACCGCCCACAGACAAGAGAAAAATCGGGTGTCGAACACCAGACCGAAAAATCGTCACGCACCGCCAATGTATTCTCCCCCTCTCCTCTGCTCCTCCTCTCCCTGACTCCCCCTCTCCTCTAAAATAGTGAATCGGTCACATTTACAGAGGAAGACACAATGGAGGCGAAACCGGAAAACTTGCAACAGCTTAAAGATAAAGTGGCCGTGGTCACTGGGGGGTCTCGCGGTATCGGAAAAGCCACCGCCCTCGCCTTAGCCGCAGAAGGGGCGAACGTGGTGGTAAACTACGCCAGTTCTAGTACCGCCGCCGACGACGTGGTGAAAACCATCCAAGAGATGGGAGGCGAGGCGGTCGCCGTCCAAGCAGACGTATCCAACGCCGAACAAGTGGACGCCTTGGTGAAAGCCACCACCGAAAAATGGGGCAAAATTGACGTTTGGGTGAACAACGCTGGAATCACCCGCGATACGCTGTTGCTGCGGATGAAACCCGAAGACTGGCAGGCGGTTATCGACTTAAACTTGACGGGGGTGTTTCTTTGCACCCGAGCCGTCAGTAAACTGATGTTGAAGAAGAAAACCGGCCGCATCATCAATATCGCCTCCGTCGCCGGACAGATGGGGAACCCCGGACAAGCCAACTACAGTGCAGCCAAAGCAGGCGTCATTGGATTTACCAAAACCGTGGCTAAAGAGTTAGCCAGTCGCAGCGTGACGGTTAACGCGGTTGCACCGGGATTCATCGAAACGGACATGACGGAAGGCTTAGCCGCTGACGAAATCCTCAAAGCGATTCCCTTGGGACGATACGGAAAAGCCGAGGAAGTGGCGGGGTTAATTCGTTTCCTGGCGGCGGACCCGGCGGCGGCGTACATTACCGGACAAACCTTTAACGTCGATGGCGGAATGGTGATGGCTTAATTGTCTGCAATCGGACGAATTGAGATTTGAGAGGGCGAACCGACGTTCGCCCCAACGAGAAATTTTACGAGATACTTAGAGGATGCCCATCCAGGTTAACAGACCTTTTCCGGTGAGGATTTCTAAAATGAGCAATCCCACGAAGCCAATCATGGCAAAGCGTCCGTTAATCTGTTCGGCGTAGGGCGTCCATCCGAAGCCGGGTTCGTAGCGATCGCTGTTCGTTTCTTGTACGTTGGGCGTTTCGTTCGTCATGGGGTTCTCAACCAACTGGGGATATCACGATTACATAGGATACCGCGCTCCTCTTCGCTTCGCTACGATCGCATCTTTCGAGAAAGTGAGATACTAAAGTAAAATTGAATCGAGATGTCGCAACAGGGAGGAGCGATCGTGAGCAAACCAACGAAATCTGAAAACGTTCCCAAGGCAATGCAGAAAAAGTTCGATGAAATTGTTGCGATAACCGAGGAGTTTTCCAAGCAACACTTGAACGAAGAATACGCCGAACTGATTCGCTTCGCCACCGCCGCACTTTGTCGAAAACGGCCGTCTCCCTTGGCTCGCGGTCGGGCAAAAACTTGGGCTTGCGGAATTACCCATGCGATCGGAATGGTGAACTTTCTCTACGATCGCTCGCGGGAACCGTACATCAGTGCTAAAGATTTGTATCAGTGGTTTGGCGTGAGTTCCAGTACCGGTCAAGCCAAGTCCAAACTGGTACGAGATACCTTAAATACACATCAACTCGATCCAGAATGGAGTATAAAAAGTATTAATAAAGACAACCCACTGGCTTGGATGGTGACGTTAGAGAGCGGTCTCACGCTCGATGTGAGAACGGCACCTCGGCACATTCAAGAACTCTTCTATCAGAACGGTTTGATTCCATTTCCTCCGGATGCTTTCGAGTCTGAAGACACCCCATCGCGACCCAGAGCCTCGAAAAAGCGAAAGTCCAAACCCACGAAGGCGGAACTCAATTCTTTGTACGTCCTCGATGTCTATCTTTTTGACGGTTTGGTGACAGAGGAATTTATCAAGACAAATCCGGTGGTCTGTCGAACTATTGAAATTAAAGGTAGCAACACGTTAACCGACCTCCACGATGCGATTTTCGATGCGTTCGATCGCGAGGAAGAACATCTTTACGAATTTCAAATCGGTGGAAAAGGACCGAACGACCCGGAGGCGGTACGATACGGTATGAAATCACCGTTTTCGAAGCCGATGTTTGGGAACGACAGCAAGGACGCCGAAGCGACCAGAATCGCCTCTTTAGACTTGTCGGTTGACGATGCGTTTGGCTACTTGTTCGACTTTGGCGATAGTTGGATGCATCAAATTAACGTGATGTCGATTTCGGAGAACGCCCCGAAAGGGAACTATCCCAAGGTGACGAAGCGGGAAGGAGAGAGTCCGCCGCAATATCCCGATTTTGAGGAAGAATAGGAAAGCCTGTCTCTCCAAATCCCCGGCATCTCGAAGATGCCAGAGATCTCACGCAGCTATTGACCGATCGAGAAATTTTGGGTCTGTTGGAATTGTGGTGTAATACGGAATCCAAATCTCAAACAGCAGTTTCTCTAAACTCTGCATCACCCCTTAGCTCCCCAAGGGAGAGGGGAGTTGGGGGGATGTGTCTCTGTGGTGAAGACTTTTTGGTATTTTCATGTCCATTAAATCTGTCCAACGGAACTCTACATCTTACCCAAACTGCTGCAACAACCAGCGATTCACCGCCCCATCATCCTCCGTCTGACTCCGCCGCAACGCCTCTTCCACCGTAGACATCGCCAACCCCGGTAACACCGCCGATACCGAAATCTGACGACTTCCCCCATTCGCCACCGCAAACGCAAAGACTGCGGCCGCCTCCACGTCTATAACCCAATATTCCCGAACCCCAAACCGTTCGTATAACAAACGTTTCTGTCCCAAATCCTCGCTTAACGTCGTCGAAGAAATCTCAATGGCCAACGTCGGCGTTCCCCAAACCTCAATATCGATCGCTTGGTTTGTCTTCGTCGGTCGCCTCACCTCAGCCCCGATGTAATAGGCCAAATTTGGCTGACATTCCCGTTCCCCCGTTTTGCGAAAACTGGTATTCGTAAACGACACATAGGGGATGTTCTTCAGCGTTCCGTACAGACTGACGATCGCCGCCACGATCGCATTATCCTGTCCGTGACCCGACCCGATGGGCATCGTCTCAATCCTCATCCAACCGGAATCGTAGTAGCATCGCACGTTCTCGAATTCGGACTGTTGCGAAATTGCCAAAAAATCGTCCCAAGTGGCAGAAATCCAGGTTTCGGCGATCGCATTTTGGGGAGTTGATACCATATCGATTTCGCTTCACCGCTGGTTCTTCCACTGTACTCGACCCGCCGGACACCTCTCACCCAAAACGCCAAACCCCCCGTCACCGGAGGGTTTGGAAGGAATCAATAGAGATGAGCGATCGGGGATTTGAACCCCGAACCAACAGATTAAGAGTCTGTAGCTCTGCCGTTGAGCTAATCGCCCTCACTACAACCGTTTCAATGGCTGTAACACGATTGTAGCATCTTATTTCAAATTGTCGAGAACCCCGTCCCGCGATACCCAAAATCGCAACAACTCGGATGCAGGATTTCCGCCAACAGTTCTAACGAATCCACCAATCGCGGCCCCGGACGGTTGAAATACTGATTACCATCGCAATAGTACACTCGTCCCGTTTGCACCGCCTTCAACTGCGGCCACGCCGGATGTTGCGTCAGATGTTTGGCGTCTTCCTGAGTTTCCTGCAAATCGTACCCGCAGGGCATGACGACAATAACATCGGGATCGACGGCTTCGAGGGATTCCCACTCGATCCAAGGGGAATGCTGGCCGATTTCTCCGAGATGGGGAACGCCTCCAGCCAGTTGTACCAATTCTGGAACCCAGTTTCCGGCGGACATCAACGGTTCCGTCCATTCAATGCACACCACGCTGGGTTCCGGTTGTCCCGCCACTCGCCGCCGGACTTCCTCAACTCGCTGTTGCAAACTGGCGATCGCATCTTCGGCATCCACCCCCAACTGTTCCCCCACCAAGCGCATATTCTCCCAAACTTCCGCTAAAACGCTCGGTTGTAGGGAAATCACCTTGGGCTGGCTCTCACTGAGTTGCGCCACCGCCGCTTCCACTTCCGCTAAACTGGCCGCACAGACTTCGCATTGGGCTTGCGTGATGATGTGGGTGGGGTGCAACTCGCGCAGTAACTCGGTTTCCACTCGGTAGACGCTGAGTGCCGATTGCAGGAGTTCGGTGACGCGATCGTGAATCTGGGGACTGCTACCGTTGGGGTCGAACTGAGGCTGCGTGCAAGCGGGAAGCGATCGCACCGATTCGGGAAAGTCGCACTCGTGGGAACGCCCCACCAGGCGATCGCTCAGTCCGAGACTATCGACGATTTCAGTCGCACTAGGAATTAAAGAGACGATACGCAGATCGGACATGAAACAGGCTCGATGTTGAGGTCTTCGTTACTCAAACTCTACCGTATCGCTACAGTTTATTACCACAAGTCAATAAAATTGTCAATAAAAAAATATCCGCGAAAGCCGTAGGCGGAAACACAGACCCCAAATGGCGCGATCTCCGATCCCGGAGATCGCCTTGAAATCCCTAAAATGAGGATGTCAGACAGAGACCGACTCAACCCACGCCTATGCAACCGACCAATCCCAACCAATTCACCGAAAAAGCCTGGGAAGCGATCGCCCGCACGCCGGACGTCGCCAAACAAGCCAACCAGCAACAAATCGAGAGCGAACACCTCATGCAATCGCTTCTCGAGGGAGAAGGGCTGGCAGCGAGTATCTTTAGCCGCGCCGGGGTAGCTGTCGCCAGTTTACAAGAAAAAACCCGAGATTTTATTCAAAAACAACCTAAAGTAACTGGAAGTAGTACCTCAGTGTATCTCGGGCGGAGTCTCGACAGCCTGCTCGATCGCGCCGACAGCTATCGAAAAGAGTACGGAGACGAATATATATCCATCGAACATATCGTCCTCGGCTACGTCAAAGACGATCGCTTCGGAAAAAATCTCTTCAAATCCCTCAACCTCACCGAGAAAAAACTCAAAGACACCATCTCGCAAATTCGCGGAACTCAGAAAGTGACCGACCAAAACCCCGAAGGAAAATATAACGCCCTCGAAAAATACGGGCGCGACCTCACCGACGCCGCGAAAAAAGGCAAACTCGACCCCGTTATCGGACGGGACGACGAAATCCGCCGAACCGTACAAATCCTCTCGCGGCGTACCAAAAACAACCCTGTCCTTATCGGCGAACCCGGAGTGGGTAAAACCGCCATCGCTGAAGGACTCGCCCAGCGCATCGTCAAAGGAGACGTACCCGAATCCCTGCGCGATCGCGTGCTTCACGCCCTCGACATGGGGTCGTTGATTGCAGGGGCGAAATATCGCGGCGAATTTGAAGAACGCCTTAAAGCCGTCCTCAAAGAAGTCACCGACTCCAACGGTCAAATTATCCTCTTTATCGACGAAATCCATACCGTCGTCGGGGCTGGCGCGACCCAAGGGGCGATGGACGCCGGAAACCTCCTCAAACCCATGTTGGCGCGGGGCGAACTGCGCTGTATCGGGGCGACGACCCTGGACGAATACCGCAAATATATCGAAAAAGACGCGGCGTTAGAACGTCGTTTCCAACAGGTGTACGTCGACCAACCCAGCGTTGAAGACACCGTGTCCATTTTGCGGGGACTCAAAGACCGCTACGAAACCCACCACAACGTCAAAATCGCCGACAGTGCGTTAGTGGCGGCGGCGACGCTTTCCACTCGATATATTAGCGATCGCTTCCTTCCCGACAAAGCCATCGACCTCGTAGACGAAGCAGCGGCCAAACTGAAAATGGAGAGTACCTCCAAACCCGAAGAACTCGACGAAATCGATCGTCGCATCATGCAACTCGAAATGGAAAAACTGTCGCTGCAAAAAGAAAGCGATCCCGCCTCCAAAGAACGGTTGCAACGCCTCGAAAAAGAACTGGCCGACTGCAAAGAAGAACAAACCCATCTCAACGCCCAATGGCAGGCGGAAAAAGACATTCTTGAAGGTCGTAAAACCTTAAAAGAAGAGATCGATCGCGTCCAAGTCGAAATCGAAGACGCCGAACGCAAATACGACCTCAACCGCGCCGCCGAACTCAAATACAGCAAACTTCCCGAACTTCAGAAAAAACTCTCCGAAACAGAAGCCAAATTCACCACCGCCCAAACCAGCGGCGAAGCCCTACTTCGTGAAGAAGTCACCGAAGCCGACATCGCCGAAATCATCTCCAAATGGACGGGAATTCCCATCAGTAAACTCGTCGAATCCGAGAAAGAAAAACTCCTACATCTCGAAGACGAATTACACCATCGCGTTGTCGGACAAGACGAAGCTGTCACCGCCGTCGCCGACGCCATCCAGCGATCTCGGGCGGGGTTAGCCGACCCCAACCGTCCCGTCGCCAGCTTCCTGTTTTTAGGACCGACGGGAGTTGGTAAAACCGAACTGGCGAAAGCCCTAGCGTCCTACCTCTTCGACACCGAAGACGCGATGGTTCGCATCGATATGTCCGAGTACATGGAAAAACACGCCGTCTCCCGTCTAATTGGTGCGCCTCCGGGGTACATAGGATACGACGAAGGCGGACAACTGACCGAAGCGGTTCGCCGCCGTCCCTACGCAGTGATTCTCTTCGACGAAGTAGAAAAAGCCCACCCCGATGTCTTCAACGTCCTGTTGCAAGTTCTCGACGACGGACGCATCACCGACGCCCAAGGTCGAACGGTGGACTTCAAGAACGCCATCATCATCATGACCAGTAACATCGGGTCGCAATTCATTCTCGACGTATCCGGGGACGATTCCCAATACGAAGAAATGAAATCGCGAGTGACAGAGGCGTTGCGGGCGAACTTCCGACCAGAATTCCTCAACCGCATCGACGACACGATTATTTTCCACTCTTTGGAAAAAGCCCAGTTGCGGAATATCGTGAAATTGCAAGTCGTGCGGTTGGAAAAACGTCTCGACGAGAAGAAAATGGCGCTCAAACTGTCCGAAAGTGCGATCGATTTTCTGGCGGAAGTGGGTTACGATCCCGTGTACGGTGCGCGTCCGCTGAAACGAGCGATTCAACGGGAGTTAGAAACCCAAATCGCTAAGGGCATTTTACGGGGCGACTTTGGCGACGGCGATACCATTTTCGTGGACGTCGAAAACGAGCGGTTGTCGTTTAAACGGCTTCCGGCGGAGTTAGCCACCGTATAGGTTCGATGCTAGGTTAGAAGGGTGGGCGATCGTCCGCCCTTCGTGATTTGGCTTCGTTCTTTTAAAAAGTAGATTGGGGGAAACAACGTAAAACCCAAAAACACAATTAATTTTTTTCAATCAAACCTCTCTGTGTCCTCTGTGTCTCTGTGGTAAAAAATACCATCAAACAAACGGTTAGGATGTTAGGCTCACTGGTGCAGAAAACTTTTCGAGATCGGAGATTGACAAAACACATAAAATATGTATAGCAATCCTAGATGAGTCGTGGAAAGACCAACCCCCTAAACCCTTGCTATAGCTATATCGAGAATCCACAAATGATTTAGGACTGCTATATCTAGGCTCGAGCCAGATCCCCGGCATCTTGGAGATGCCGGGGATCTCCGGCAGCAATTTACCGATCTGGGATTTCGTGGCCAACCCTTTAATACGGCGATATCGTTTCTAGCAAGGGTTTCAGGACTTTTATGCACCACTAAGGGATGTTAGGTTTCCTTTCTCAGCCCAACCTAACTCCTTGCTTCATTACTACCTGTTTTTGATTTTCATCCAAACGTTCGATGAACTATTTCTCAGGACAAGATCTTAAATTAATTGAATCTCTCGTATATCAGCCAGAGCTTGAACCCTCTTACGAAGCCATAAAAGATGTTCTAATTTGGAGCGACGAACGACCCAATGGTTTGAGTTTTGAGGGCTATGAAAAACTATGCGATCTTTGGGTAGCAAGATCTTTTATTCATCGAAAAGTTTCTTTTCTTTCTTGCAAATTAGATTCGACGTATTTTGAAGAAGTCTGGCGTCGAGCTGTGTATCAGGAGTTTAGGTGGCCGGGTTTCTATCGATTTGAATTAAAAGATAGATTATACTATAAAAAACAAAGAGCCGAAACACAGGATTTTATTTAATTCATCTCAATTACTTCAGATGTAGGCTTAATTGAATAGAGAAAAACTTGACAGTTGGTTTTAATTTTTTTCAATCAAACCTCTCTGTGTCCTCTGTGTCTCTGTGGTAAAAAATCTCCTCACACCAATAGTTTCGATCTTGGGTTGAGAAACAAAACCCAAGATCGAAAATCCTAAGTTCAATAGACACAAGTTTTATTCTGTTGTTAAAATTAAGATTAACAGAACGAGGTTTCTCAAATGATTTCCGATCGGAGCAATTTTTATGTCTCTCCTGAAAACTATCTCGACGGCGAACGAGTTAGCCCCATCAGACATGAGTACCGCCAGGGGGAAATCTTCACAATGGCGGGAGGTACGCAAGCTCATGGCACGATCGTACTCAACCTGGCTACTTTAGTCAGAATGCACCTACGCGGCTCAAAATGTCGTGCGTTTTCAGAAAATATGAAAGTTTGCATCGAAACCGTAAATGCCTATTACTATCCCGATTTACTCGTCACTTGTGACGAACGCGATCGCCACCCCGATCGAGACTTTATTCAATACCCTGTATTGGTGTTAGAAGTTCTTTCGCCTAGTACAGAAGCCTTTGACAGAGGCGCTAAATTCACCGATTATCGAAAACTGGAAACCTTACGAGAATACGTTCTCGTGAGTGGCGATCGCCCTCAAGTGGAATGCTACCGACGGAACAATAACGGCAAATGGGAATTTCAAGCTTACGAAACGGGCGATCGAGTCGATTTTGAAAGCCTAAATCTGAAAATTGAAATCTCAGAAATTTACGAAGATATTTAACAAAATTTAGAAGCCGAATATCTTAACAAAGCACTGTTTCGGATATTCAGCATCTTGTAGATCCCCGGTTTCTAGCAATTTATCGTAGTGGCACGATCGAAGAGGTGCAATGAAAAAAGGATTACTCGAATCGATCTCTGGGGGCTTTTCTAACCAAACCCCTCTGTGTCCTCTGTGTCTCTGTGGTGAAAAATATCACCCCAACATCGCCTCAAACGCCGCTTCCACCTCCCGCGCAAACACTTCCGCGTTCCACAACCGCGACGAATGGCGCGACTGCTGAAGTTTCCACGCCACATCCTGACGTAACCCGGCGTCGGTTCCCAACCGAACCCCCCATTCCACATATTCCTCATCGCTAAACGCGATTCCCTCCGTCACCCCCACCAACTGGAGAAAATCAAAACTGTGGCGACTGGCGAACTGTTCCCCCACCCGCGTTACCAACGGAATTCCCATCCACAGGGTTTCCAGCGTCGTCGTTGCGCCGTTGTAGGGGTAAGTATCGAGAACCACGTCGGCGAGGCTGAGATTGGCGCGGTGAATCGCTTCTGTGGGATCGTTAGGAAGGAAACGCAGGCGATCGCACTCTACCCCTTCTTCTTCCGCCAACCGAGAAAACCACTGACGCAACGCCTCGCGATCGACGTACAATCCTTTAACAATAAAGTAACTATTAGGAACCTGTTTGAGAATTCGCAACTGCAATCGAGCGTTCTCGGGATGACGTTTTGCCCCGGTTTGCGAACTGAAATACACCACCGCATCGGGAGGAATATCGATATCTTCTCGCCGTAACGTGGGAACTCCCACTTCAAATCCATCGACGGCGATAAAGGTTTCGGGAAGTCGCCAGAGTTTCGTGAAATAGTCGCTTTCGGCATTTCCTGGAACGACGCGTGAATCGACGAGAAAATAGTCGATCGCAGGCAATTCCGAAGCGTCGAACCCCAGCCAGGTGACTTGAACGGGAGCAGGTTTTAAGGCTAAAACAGCAGTAGCTTGAGTACAGGTTAAACTATCGAGATCGATTAAAATATCGATGTTGTCGTTGCGAATTATCTCAGCAATTTCGGAGATCGATCGCTTCGAGACATCGCAAAACTTGCTGACACTGCTCGCAATTTCAGCTTGAATTCCGTCAGAGCTATTTTGCAATGAATAGGCGATAATTTCGTATTTTTCTTTATCGTGATATTGCAAAACCCATCTTACCAAATGACCGACAGAGTTCCGGCGAAAGCAACTCGATAGATAGCCGATCTTCTTCAGAGTTTTGGGTCGTTCGAGAACGGCTGGATCGCCGAACTCGTTTCGCAGTTTCCGTTGAAGGAACTCAGATAGCCGAAATCGCAAATCGTGGAGTTTGTGAGGGCTATCTTCCAAGTAGGGTAAAAAGGAGGTTGCTGCGAAGCCTTGAACGATGTCGGGAAGGTCGATTTCAGGATCGACTACAATCAGTTCGTTGAGTTTGGCTTCGAGTTCCTGGTGGAGAATTCGAGCGTTTTCAAACTCACCTCCCGCTCTCAGCAAACCTCGCAATATTAAATAATAAGCGGCGATTTGTTTGGGAAGCGTTTCAGCCCGATTGCAAAATTCTCGAGCTAATTGAGTTGCGTTGGCGTACTGTTGCGTATCTTGATAAAGATTGATTAATTTAACTAAGACTGGCAAGTTCTCCGGCTGCAATTTCAGCCAAAGCTCGGCTAGGGCGATCGCCGTATCGCTCGAAGCCGCATCTTCTTGTAAAATCGGAGCTGCTCGATTGAAAAACTCCTGTTGGATTGATGGGTTGGAAGACGCCGTTTCAACGCAAGTTTCAAACAGACGCCATACCGTCGGAATCGTCAAATCCAAATTCCACAAAGACTCGAAGAGCTGCTTTCGCAAAATCTCCTCGACGGGTTCCGTTTTCAAAGCTTCTAAACTGGCTTGAAACACCGTCTCGTCGAACTCGCCCAACTTCGCCGAAAGCGCCGCCAACCGAAGCCAATTTTCACCATCGTCGGGACGTAATTCCGCGATCGCCCCCCGTATCGTTTGCGCCGATCGCACCTTGGCGATCGCCTCTTGTCGTTGCGCTTCCGCCTCCAACACCGCCGCCAGTTCCGCCGTCAACCGTTCCGTATCCTCGCCAGACATCATCCCCGACAACCACGTGGCTTCGGCGTCGTCTGCATCGCCGCGCAACAGTTGCGTTAAGCCCAAATACCAGTAAAACTCAGAAATATCGGGACGTTGAGAAATTGCCCGTTCGTAGAGAATTCCAGCGCGATCGTACTGTTCCCGTACCAAACACTGATACGCTTGCCACGTCAACCCCTCTTCTCCCGCAGACAGCCGCGACAACTCGATCGCACTCTCTCCAACGATCTCGCGCAGCCACCTTTCCCACTCGTCCGCGCGATTCTCCCAAGTACAATGACGGTTGACCCAATCGACTTGACGTCGCAACGCCGCCTCGTCGTCAAAATCCCGCAACACCGCCACCGTTCGATCGATAAATTCCCGAATATAGACTTCGCGATCGCCTGGAGATGCAAACGCAGCGTGTAACGAGTCCCGAAACGCATTGGGAACCGAAAGTAACTCCCCAAAACCCGCCGTCGTTTCAGGAAGCGCAGCCAACGCACTCGTCACCACTCGACAACCACTGGCTAAGGCTTCCATCACCGAAATACAAGAAGTTTCGGCGAACGTATTCGGATACGCCAACACCGACGCCGCATTGAGATACTCTTTTAACTGAGGCTGCGGAACCGAACCCACGTATTCTACCCCCTCCGTTTCCTGACAGAGACGATACAACCCCCCGTATCGCGACTCGTCGAGTGTGCGATCGACCTGATAGACTTTCATACTCGAGAATACCTGTAACCGCGTTCCAGGGATGGCGTTGCGAATCGAAGGGAACGCTTCTAACAAAACATCCAACCCGCGAAACGGCGTACTCGTATACACCAAAACTGGCGGTTTCGACTTCGCCGCCAAAATTGAGGAATTCTCGGGAAATATCCCTTCAAAAACCGGAGCGATCGCGTTGCGGGTGACGCGAACCCGCTGTGCGTCGATACTAAACTGCTCGCAATACTGCTGTTTCTGCCAGTCGCTCACCAGTGCAAAACGGCGGTAACTATCGCGGATAATGGGATTGTGGAGGTCTGTGACAGATTCTTGGTCGTGGGCGTGTTGCGTCCAGAGAACCATCGGCGTATGGGGACGTAGCAGCGGCTGAACTCGCGCCCCCAAACCGGGATTGCTCACCACCACCAAAACCTCTACCGTAGGCATTAACGCCCTCGTCTCGTCGCTGCGAATCGGAAGACAAGTGACGCCCCGCGACACCTGCGCCGTTGTCGTAGCGTTGACGAGAAACACCTCAATTCCCCGTTTCGCCAACCGTTCGGCGAGATAGCACACCGCCGATTGAGAACCGCCCATCGGTTGCTGGTAGACGGTTTCGATTTGATAGTCCCAATCGATAAAATCGATGAAGGCGATTCTCATAATTCAAACATTAGTTGCGACAGGGCGATCGCAGTGGCAGCGTCTCTTGAGTATTGTAGAACTCAGGATATCCGTTTCGTGCCTTGCGTTCTGGAGAACGTCTTACGACCCCGCCACCGTGTAAATTGGTATAAAGTAAACTGCCCACTCCCAAGGCAAGACCGCAACGGCTGTAGAAAATCCTCTATGACCCTCACCATCTACAACACGCAAACCCGACAGAAAGAACCCTTCAAACCCACCGTTCCCGGTGAGGTCAAAATGTATTGCTGCGGCGTGACAGTTTACGACGATTGCCACCTCGGCCACGCGCGATCGTATATCGTGTGGGATACCGTGCGGCGCTATCTCCTCTGGCGCGGCTACAACGTGCGTTACGTGCAGAACTTTACCGATATCGACGACAAGATCCTCAATCGCGCCAAAGAGCAAGGGCGCACCATGTCTGAGGTATCTCAAGAATACATCGACGCCTACTTCCGCGACATTCGCCAACTCAACGTTAAAGACGCCGACGAATACCCCCGCGTTACCGAACATATCGAAGAAATCTGCGACCTCATTCAACGTCTGATCGATAAAGGCATCGCTTATCCCGCTAACGGAGATGTGTACTACAGCGTGCAAGCCTTCCCCAGTTACGGGAAACTTTCGGGACGGACGGAAGAGCAAATGCAGTCGGGGGCGAGCGGACGCGTCGCTGCTGAAGATACGAAAAAACGGCATCCGTTCGATTTCGCCCTTTGGAAACGTGCCAAACCTGGAGAGCCGTCTTGGGATTCTCCTTGGGGCAAAGGTCGTCCGGGGTGGCACATTGAATGTTCGGCGATGATTCGACGGGTTCTTGGCGAGACCATCGACATTCACGGCGGCGGCGGCGATTTGGTGTTTCCCCACCACGAAAACGAAATCGCGCAATCGGAAGGGGCGACGGGTAAACTGCTAGCCAAATACTGGACGCACAACGGTATGGTACGCGTCAACGGCGAGAAGATGTCCAAATCGTTGGGAAATTTTACGACGATTCGCGAACTGCTCGATCGCTGTGACCCGATGGTGGTACGGTTGTTCGTGTTGCAAGCCCAGTATCGCAAACCCCTCGATTTCACCGACGACGCGATCGCCTCGGCGGAAAACGCCTGGAACACGTTAAAAGAAGGGTTGCTGTTCGGCCGTCAGTTCGGGGAACGATTGGGATGGAATCCTGACGACGATGCCCCTCACCTCGAAGATGTCGCGGAAAAATTCCAAACCGCGATGGACGACGATTTCAATACCTCTGGCGGTTTGGCGGTGGTGTTCGAGTTGGCGAAAGAACTGCGCCGCGTTGGAAATATCCTCATTCACGGCGGCGAGGTAGATGTTTCTCCCGATACCTTACAGCGTCAGTGGATAACGTTGGTGGAACTGGCGGGGGTGTTGGGATTAGAAGCGCAACCCGAGGAAGCCAGCGAATCTCCAGACGGGTTGAGCGACGAAGCCATTCTCGCCCTGATCGAACAGCGTCAAGCGGCGCGGAAAGCCAAGAATTTCGCTGAAGCCGATCGCATTCGCGACGACTTAAAAGAACGTGGCATCGCTCTGATCGATAAACCGGGCGAAACCACGTTCGTTCGAGATTAGGGGTTCGATCGCCCCCGCCGCCTAAGACTGGGATCGCACCTGAAGCCGCTCGCAGGCGATGGAATCCGACAACACTGCACTGGCTACGGTGCCGGTGTATACCTCTAGCTGAGCTGTTGGATAAGACTCGAAAATTAAGCGCTGACCGGGAAATACCACCCGCTCGAAATACCAGTTCGGCACGTTCGAGATGCGGGCAACCTGAATTTTACTACTGCGGTTTGCGTAATAACATAAAATTTGTGTTTTGTCAATAGTTCGGGGTTCGGTTTTGGGTTGAGACTGAGTAGAAACGATCATGGTTATTGAATGTCTGTTTTGTTAACGTTTTTGTTTTAGAGCTTTATCAAAGCGATCGCGATCGCTCCATCGCCGTTTCGACAGAGGAGCGATCGCCGAAAAACCCGGTCATGCGATCGCTCTCCTCGCCATCGGGAACCGGAACGAAAACCCTCAATCCACCTGGAACGCAGGTCAGTTCGAGAGTATCGCGACCGACAACTTCGCCATCGACGACGACATTTTGTGGGGGGGTCGTGCGAACCTTAACAGATTTCGCCTGTAAATAGCCAACGTCCGATCGCTCGGTGGCGCGATCGTTAAATCCCGACCACAGCAAATCGTAAGACGCCGTAATCGCCTCGGTTGGCGTTTCTGGCGCAAACACCGTAACATCGAGCAACCCGTCGTCGGGGCAGACCTGCGCCGGTCCTTGGGCTAAAATCGACGTGGGCGGAGCGGCATTGGCCACCGTCACCGCAGCAGCAGACGCCACTAAAATACGGTCTTCGACTTCGATTTCAACGTTAAAATGCTTCAGGTCTTGCAGTTGCTGAACGCCAGAGAGAACGTAAGCCAACCGTCCGAGTCGCTCTTTCGAGTCCGACTCCGTTTGGACGATGGCCTCAGCACCGACGCCAACACCTGCCCACAACACCATCAGTCGCCCGTCTCCGCAGCGAGCAGCGTCGATCTCTCGGACGTTTCCATCCAAAATGACCTGACAGGCGGCTTCGAGACTATCGGGCAATCCTAACGCGCGAGCGAAAGCGTTCGCCGTTCCTCGGGGAATCGCCCCCACGGGAACCCCGGTTTCGATCGCGGCGGCCATTACCTTCGATACGGTTCCGTCTCCCCCAGCAGCGATCGGTACGGCTCCGACACTCACCGCTTCGCGCGCAAAGCGATCGGTATCGAGATCGGTCGTCGTCGTGCGAATTTCGAGATCGAGTTCTGGGTCGAGCATTGCCCGAATCACCGCCAAGTCGCGATCGGCATCGCCCTGACCGGCGGCTGGATTAAAAATTAGCCATGCTTGAGAAGCCATAGTTTTTGTAAAACGGGGAATTGATGGGTTCGACAACCACACGCGCCTGCATCCACCTTTAGCGTTTGAGTATCGCGTCGCGCTCGGTTGACTTGTTGTTTTCATCTTGAAACCATCGACCCACAAATCTTATTGAACGGTATTCGAGCGATCGCGTGCATCTATCTTTCGGAGGAATTCAGAAACCTGGGATCGCCTATGGTGTCCGTCACAGAGAAATTGTAGAGCGACGATCGAACAGCCATCACAAATCGGACATACTGTCCGGCGCGATCGATTCTCCCGTCCGTTGCTGGAGTCGGTCGGTATCGATCAGATCGCTCAGACGCTCGATCTCGATTCCCAGTTCCTGACCCGCGCGTTTCAAACTCTCGCGAAACTGAGATATGTTATCGCCGTAGCCACACTGCTCGGCCGCCATCGTCTCGCCTTCTTTGGCATTCGCTCGAGCGCAGTTGACCAAATCGATACCTTGAAGAGGGGTAGGTGTCATAATTTGCGACTCCTCAATGGGGGTTTCCATATCTAGTTTAGAAGGTCAGTCGAGAGCGGTAACTTTTGCAAGAATTCTCTCCCGGAACGGACTGCGTTCTCGTCGATCCAGCGAATTCGCAGCGATAAACCCTGAAATTCGAGCTGTAAGGTTGAATTCGTCCAGACACGCGATCGCACGGCCAACCCCTCGAAACGGGACATTAAGTGTTTTGAATTTTCGCCACGTTCTCTTCCCAATGCTTCCCATCGAAGGGTTCGATCGCAAACTCGGCTAAAACATCCCCATCCAGACACCGCAGATTCACATCGTAGCAATCGGGATGAGAGCGAGGGCGATAAAACGGGTGAATCCCACAAGTCTTACAAAACAGGTGTTTCGCCACTCCCGTATTGAACTGATACGTCGTCAACGCATCCTCACCCTTCAGCAGCGTAAACCGTTCTGGCGGAACGATGAGATGGAGAAATCCCTTCTTCGTACAAATCGAACAGTTGCAATCGATCGCTTTCAGGTCGTCCACCTCGATACGAAACCGCACTGCACCGCAATGACACCCACCTTCGTAAACCTTCGTCATCTTCTAATCTCCTGACGTTTTAGGATATTCCCAGTGTCCTACAGATCCCGAACCTCTCATGGCTGACTACGGAATCGTTCTCGTTACCGCTTCTTCGGCCGACGAAGCCAAAGCGATCGCCAAAACCCTCGTTGAAGAACGTCTCGCCGCCTGCGTGTCGATGACTCCCGTGCGATCGATCTACACCTGGCAGGGTAACATCGAAGAGGACGAAGAATGGCAACTGGTTATCAAAACCGACTTAATGCAGTTCGATCGCCTCGCCTCCCGAGTTTGCCAACTCCACCGCTACGACGTACCCGAAATTATCGCCGTTCCCATCGTCAACGGTTCCGCCGCCTATCTCGATTGGATTGGCGAACAATGCCAGTCTACCGACTAACGCACCTCGATTTCCCGCTCCAATTCTGCAATAACTTCCCCATCGCGAATTAACCGATACTCCCCTCGCCAAGTTCCCGACAAAATCGGACGTTGAGCAGTATCCCGCTTCCCGACGCCGTTGGCCCAAGTTTTCTGGGACGATTCGGCGGTTTGTTCGTAATCCGTGATGACGTTTCCTTGCGGATCGAGCAGTCGGAAATGTTCCACATCTCCCTCGAGGAGTCCGTAGCCGTGAACCCAGAAGAAAATCAACGGGATGTCGCCAGACAAACTCGCGTCTTTATAGTCTCCATCCCAGAGGCGATCGAGTGTAATCTGTTCGCTAGAAAACCCAGCTCTGAGAATTCCCGTCGGCTCGTACTCTAACGCATCTTCCCACAACGGACGGCGAGTGACGTTGCATCCCGTTTCTTCAGAAACACCGACAAACGGATCGACGACTTCCCCTCGATTGCGTACCGTGATGTGAACGTGGGGAAACGTGGTTTTTCCTGAGAGTCCCACTTCTCCTAAAACGTCTCCTTGCTGCACCTGTTGTCCCGCTTCGACGGCGACGCTTCCTTGTTTGAGATGACAGTATTGTGTTTCCCAACCGTCGCCGTGGTCGATAACCATTCCGTTCCCGCATTCTTTCCCCGCCTCTTCCACTTCGGCGATGTCTTCTGCTGTAGTCAGGCGGCGATCGCTCTCTCCATCTCGCAACCGCAACACCGTTCCATCTGCGGCGGCTAACACGGCGACGCCTTCTTCCATAATCGCCTCGTCGGAAATGGCGAAATCCGTTCCTTTATGACCGTCGTAAGTTTGGCGTCCGCAACCGAAATCGATCTCGCCAGAACTGGGATCGCGATCGACATAGAGCATCGTAAAACAGTCTTCTCCCAACGTGCAATCGATGGGAGGAATTAAGCGAACCCAATCGGAATCGGGCGATTCTACGGATTGGGAAACGGTATCGGAAACGGGGGGTTCGGTGGCGGTGGAAGTGGGTTCTTTGGAATTACAACTGCTCAACCCCCAGAGACTTCCGAGAAGTAGGAGGAGGGAGAGGGTGTGACGGGATAGGGGAATCATCGGTGAAATGCGATTTCAGCACTTCCTATTTTAGATCGATCGCTTTCGTTTTTTTGGGAATGGGACGTTCTCGATTTTTGGGAACTTTTTTGAGTGGAGTTTCGTCTCCTAAAAGATTGATTGAAATTCACCACAGAGACACAGAGAACACAGAGGGAGTTAGGGGTCGTTTTTTTGTCTTTCGGCTTGAATGCTGGATTCGATCGCATCGAGGGTTTTTACTGCCAACCGTTTCGCTTCGAGTCGAAATCCCCATTTCTGGATGTTGAACGCTGCCGCAAAGCCGACGACGGTGGCGATGAAATCGAGCGGTTGCGACGCAGAAATCCCCAGTAACAGCCCCAATCCGCCAATTCCCCAGAAGGGAAGGGCGACGGTTTGACGTTGGGTTTCGACGAGCTTCGCCAAGAAGTTATTGGGAATGTCAGCTAAGATTTGTTCTCGAACTTTAGCTTGTTGCGGATAGGGAACGGCAAGACCGAATTTCGGACGAAGTTTTTCGATTTTACGAGCTTCGGTACTGTATTCCAAAACTTCGTCTTCTGCCATTGCAATTAGATGTTCTTTTTGTCCCATAAAGTTAAATGTTTTTTGTTTTAGAGAATGTTTGTTGAAACAACGATCTGGGTCAGCTTGAAATTATTTTAAGACACGTTTTATGTGAATGCGATCGCATGAAATGCAACTTCGACCTCGATCGCTTTTTAATTATAGGGCAAAAAACACTCGAATTTACGTCTGACACCGTAGATTGTATGCTAGTATGCTTACGAGATTTCGTTTGACAATCTGTTTGTCAATTATATAAGATCGCTATATCGCTCGACCCAATCTACCCCAGACTCATATTTTTTTAAACGTTTTTACAAAAGTGAGATGAACCCATCGAGAAATTATTTTTTTGTAAAAAAGTCTAATTTTTAGAACTTTCGGAGCCATCGAGTGTCATCGCCGAGTATTGCAGAAAAACCCAGAATTTCACAACTTAATCTCGATATCAAAGCAGCCGTCGCACGAGAAGCAACGACTGCCCTCGAACATTTCTCCACATTTGGACTGAAAGAAAACCGTCGTTTTAGTCTCGCCTTCGATGCCGAAAACTCAAACACTACGGAATCCCAGGAGATTAGAGGGTGACAAGGAGAGGGAGGGCAGGAGGAGAACAGGGAAGAGAGGGAGATGGGGAGAAACTATCAACGATCGACTATCGACCTCATCTTGGGCTAAGCTCGATACGATCTTGCTCGAGAGGTGTTCCATGTCTTACGAACGCGAAAAGGAAGTGGCCGTGCGGGCGGCGATCGCTGCCTCCAAACTCTGTCAGCGCGTGCGCCAGGATATCCCGACCGCGATGGAAAAACAGGATAAAAGTCCCGTGACCGTGGCTGACTACGGCTCGCAAGCGTTAGTCTGTAAAGCCTTGGCTGAAGCGTTTCCCGACGATTCTGTGGTTGGAGAGGAAGACGCTACTGCCCTTCGTCAAGCTGAGATGTCGAACGCCTTGACCAAAGTAACGGGATATGTTAAAGAAATCGAAGCGAATGCCACGGAAGAAGACGTTCTGACGTGGATCGATCGCGGTAACGGTAAAATTGCCCCGCGTTTCTGGACGCTCGATCCCATCGACGGCACGAAAGGCTTTCTCCGACAAGATCAGTACGCCGTCGCCTTGGCGTTGATCGACGAGGGAGAAGTCAAACTGGGGGTGTTAGCGTGTCCTGCCCTGGCTGTCGATACCCGAGATCCCGGCATCTTGTTCGTGGCCGTACGCGGAGAAGGCGCGCAGATGATGCCTCTTGCGGGCGGCCAGGCCGAAGCGATCGCCGTGTGTGACGCCGACAACCGAGCGAACTTGCGCTTCGTCGAGAGCGTGGAGTCCAGCCACGGCAACCCCGCCCAGCAAGACGCCGTAGCCCGAGCGGTCGGTATCGTCACCCCGTCGCTACGGATGGACTCCCAAGCCAAATACGGAGCGGTCGCTTCGGGACAGGCGGCGTTGTACCTACGGCTCCCCTCTCCCAAAACGCCCGATTATCGAGAAAATATTTGGGATCACGCCGCTGGAGCGATCGTCGTCGAAGAAGCTGGAGGACGCGTCAGCGACATGAATGGAAAACCGCTGGATTTCAGCCGCAATGTTAAGCTGAAAGAGAATCGCGGGGTTGTTGTCAGTAACGGCACGATTCACGATACTGTTCTCGAAGCCCTGAAAAACATCGCCCAATAGCTGCGATATTCTCGGAATTTCGACCGTCGGAATCTCAACTGTGGAAATTGCACCCGTCGGAACGACTCGGCTCGATCGAATTCCGGCGGTGACAGCGATCGCGACTCACCCGACTTTTGCTTAATCCGTGATGAACGAGGCCAGTCAAATCATCTACCCGACGTTTACCCTGTTTCTCTACGACTTACAAGAGGAATTGGGTCAAGATGCTGAAAAAATCCGTCGAAACCGCCATCGCTTTTGGCGAAAAATCGATGCTGACCTCGATCGCGACTACGAGGAACTCGACGAGGGCGCGCACCGACGACTCGACGAACTCGCCACGCTCGAAAAACCCGAAGCCACTGCTGTCGAACTGTTTGCCGAGGCTCCTGCTGGCAAGCGATCGCTCGAGGACGATCTCGACGGCTACCTTTACGCTCTGCAACTCGGCGACACCTACGCCTTGCAAGTGAACTACGCCGGAAAAGTTCGGGGACAAGGACAACTGGATTTCGCGGCGAAATCCCTCGATCGCTTGCCGGAAATGCAACGGACGATGTTGTCGCTCCTCGATCGCGGAGGGGGCGATCGAAACGGCGGCGCGACGCTATCCCCCGAAAAACAGGGCAATATCGGTCAAACCTGGCTGCTCTGGGCGAAACTCCCCGGCAACCATCCCGAATCGTCTCAAGTCGCCCGAGCCTGTCGCCAACAGCTCGTTCCCGAAGGGCAGTGGGAAAAACCCCAATCGACTCGGGGACGCTTTGCCGGAGCGAACCTTTACGAAGTCTGGCAAGCGCCCCTAGATTGGGAACATCCCGGCCGCGAAAACCAACACTTACTGCTGCTGCTGTTTCCTCCCCGACAAACCCTCGACGGGGTGCGGCAAACGATGGAAACACTTTACCCCTATCTGTTACGGTTGTGCTGCTACCGCAATAAAATTGTTTGGGCGTACTCCCGCAGTCGGGGTCTCAAACGCCAGTTAAAGGCTGATTATATCGAAATCGAAACCATTGCCGCCGCTTTGGGGGCGCAACTGCGCGATCGCGACGGTTCGTCGGAGTTTTGCCCCCTCGTCCTCGATCGCTTGCGGGAAAAGCTCGTCGAAACCCTGGAACTGTCGGCTCGTTACGCCCGACACCTCAACAACCTCGACCACCAAGCTCGCACGATTCGGGCGAATTCGGCCAACTATACCCAACAGGTTAGAAAAATTGCCGAGCTAGATGCCGATAGCCAGCTCGACGTTCTCTCGGAATTCGCCGACGGACCGGCCGAGACCTATCGCCTGCAAATCGAAACCGATCTGGCGCGATTTGCTGTCGGCTCGGAATTGTTACAAAACGTTATAAATACCCTCAACGGGGCGATCGATCTCCAGCAAGCAAACCCCATTGGTGGAGAATCGGAACGGCTCGGGCGCGACGTTACGACCGCCTTCGTTTCCGTGGGAGTGGGAATTGCCACGACCCAAGCAACGAGCCTCGTTTGGGCAACGCAGTCACTCAAGGCAGATAAAACGACCGTTTCGCCCTTTTCCGGATTCTTACTGAGCCTGGTTACAGGGCTTGTGGGGAGCGCGATCGCTTGGAAACTCTGTCGGTCTCGATAATGGCGATCGATGTCATATCAATAAATTCAATTGCTTAAAAGATCCTATCAGACTGACATATTGGTTCCTCAAACGTTACAATCGATTTTTGTAACTTCTATCTTTTAACCGTTTTCTGGAATGGCAGACACGATCGCATCTTCTAACGACTTAACCAACCATCTGACAACGAACGAGTTGTCTGGCGACAGCCGTGTTAACGAGCTTCGCAATCTCGTTGAAAGCCTGCACATCGCCGACGAAATCGCCGAAAAAGGCTATCTCGTCAGCAGTTCCGAGCTGGCCGCACTCATCGACATTAACTCGAGTGCCGTGACCAGTCGCGGCGACCACTGGGTTTGGCGCAACTGGGTCGTCTCTCGAGTCCGACGCGAAGGAAATCAAATTCTGTGGCAACTCGAGCGGGTCGATTGAACCGCAACGATAAGCTGTCCTCAAAGTTGAGAGCGAAGACTGAGGGCGTCAAACAGCCGTTTCGCGCTTTCAGTCCTCTCGAACGTCTGACGCGTCTTCTGCTGCCTCGATCTCGATGTCTAAATCCCAGCGCTCGAGGGTCACACCTAACAATCGCTCGAGCGCTGTCTGTGCGTTGAGATAGGCGATCGCGGCGTTGAGTTCCCGGTTTTCTGCGCTGACTAGCTCGTTTTCTAACGTTACGAGATCGAGCAGTCGAATGTTTCCTACCCCGAGTCGCAACTTTTCTCGCTCGTTTTCTAACTGTTCCTGTGCCAGTTCCCGCGCCCGTTGTGCCAGTTCCACCTGACGGAATTTCGCCTCGAGATCCCGCACGGCGTCGCGCAAATCGATACTCAAATCTTCTTTAACGTTATCGATCCGGTTTTTCAAGGTCTGTACTGCCGTTTCTTGTCGCGCCACCGCCACGTCTAAGCGATCGTCGCCGAAAAACGCTCGCCTCAACACCAACGCCGCTCGCCATTCCCCGTTCGTATCGCGGAATCCTTCTAACCCTTGGCGATATCGCGCGTCGAAATCTAACTGCCATCGTCGCGCGTCCTCGGCTAACAACAAATTGAGTTGGGTTCGTTCGAGTTGTAGCAGTAATTGTAAGTATTCAGGATTGCTCTGCAACGCGACGGCCACGAGGCGATCGAGCTGTAAGCGATCGCGATCGAACTCGGGAATCGACGGCGACTCAACGGCTGTCGGGATCGCCTCGCGATCGAGATCTAACACTTGTAACAAATCTAACTGCGCCTGACCCAACGCGTTTTGCGCTTCGACGACGCTCACTTCTCGGTTGGCCACCTGAGTTTGAGAGGTGACTAACTCGATCGGTGCCAAGCGTCCCCCTTCAATGAGCGCCTGCGTGACCTCGACTTGAGTTCTCGCGTTCTCGAGGGCGAATTGCTGAATTTCGAGGCTTTCCTGGGCTTGCAACAGCCGACGGTACGCGCCGATCGCCTGCGTTATCGTATCCATGAGCGTGGCTTTCAACGCCAAATAGGCCGAGCGATCCTCGAGACGGACGATGTCGATCGAGGCTCGGTTGACAGTGGTTCCCGCCCCCTGTAACAGCGGCTGAACGAACTGCACCTGTACGTCCTGATTCACCGTATCCACCTGGAAAAAATCGTTCCCCGTGGCGTCGAATCCCGGATCGCTTGACGATCCGATGCTGGCTTCGATCGAAGCCCCCGTGGGCAACCGAACCTCGACTCGCGCGTTCAACCGCAAAGCGTCGCGATTCGTCGAAGACTCTTCGAGCCAATTGCGATCGGCAGCGATCGTCACTTCCGGCGTAAAATCGGGAACGAATTTATCTTCTGCCGACGCAAGCTCCCGCAACGACAGCAACCGCTCGAGATAGGCGTTTTCAATGTCGCGGTTGTTCTGCAACGCCAACACCACCGCCTCGGATAGTTCGAGTTCGAGCCGTTCCCCCCGAACCTCTGGCAGCGACCAGGTTTCGAGCGGCTCGGACGGCGCAGTGGGAGACGGCGAAGTTGGAGGGGGCGCAGTTTCGGCCTCTGAATCGTCAGAGGAACTGTCCGCGTTCTCGGCGATCGCGCCAGATTTTGGCGTCGTTGGTGAAACGGGGAAGTCTGACGAGTGGGAGTTCGAGACAGGCGTGCGATCGCCCGTCGTCGGAGGAGAAGACGGTTCTTCCGATAACGCAACGTCCCTCGGCGCGGGAGGATGCCAAAACGGAACAGTCCGTTCCGAGGGAGTATCTTCGAGTTTGAATTGAGGGGTCGCCACGCGAAACGCTTGAGGGTCGATCGCCTGTCGAGGCGACGGCATCTCCCCCTTTGAAGACAGTATCGCCTTTGACAGTGTCGCCTTTGCCGAACCTTCCCTTATCTCACTTCTCGGCGCGAACCGCCATCCCAACAGCAGCGTACTGGAAGCACCCAACACCATCGAGCCGAGCGCGATCCAGCGAACTGTGGCTAAATCAAAAGAAGGTGGACGCTGTGACATTGAGTTGAGAATTGTAATTGACAATTGAGAGGGAACAGTCACCAGTCACCAGTCACCAGTCACCAGTCACCAGTCACCAGTCACCAGTCACCAGTGAAGACAGCAAACAGGTAACAGTTTCTCCCCCTCTCCCCCTCTCCCTTTCTCCCCCTCTCC
>NZ_JAQNCQ010000378.1:0-7524 GCF_028368005.1 Geitlerinema sp. CS-897
CAAACTTCATAATTTTATCGAGAAATATTATTGTAACTTATAAAGTGGACGAGTTAAGTCAATTCAGATTTATACCTTGAGCAAGACGGCTTCTTGTTCATTTTCCACCCCCAGCTTTTGATAACTTTTTCAGCAAACCCTACATAAAATATGAATTTATACTCGAGCTAGATCCCCGGCATCTTGGAGATGCCGGGGATCTCCGGCAGCAATTTACCGATCTGGGATTTTGTGGCCAACCCTTTAATACGGCGATATCATGTCTAACAAGGGTTTGTGCTGATGTTTTAACTCTTCACTTTTCACTCTTCCCCCTTCACTCCCCTAATCCCGTCTCCAATCGAACCAAGCTTGAAGGAGATTTCTCAAGCGGGGATGTTGGTGTCGCCAGACATCGCGCCATTCGGTGAGGAAATAGCTGAATACTTCAGTGTCGGGGGAGTGTAGGGACGCCAGTGCCTCGATCGAGCGGTTTTGACTCATTAAGAGGGCGATCGCCTCTACGAGAGCGGGGGCGCGAGCGCCGAGAAAATGAGCGCCGAGGAGGTTTCCATCGGGGCTGACGAGTAGTTTGCCAAAACCGGAACGATCGTCCTGTCGTTGGGCGGAGGCGAGGCGGTAAAACGGACAGGTGAGAACGACGAGGCGATCGCCCAACCGTCGTTTGGCCTGGGGTTCGGTGAGACCGACGGCGGCTAAATGCGGTTCGATCGCCAGGACGCGAGGAAAGGTGTGATAGTCGGCGTTCCACAGGGGCAGAAACAGGGCGTTTTTGGTGGCGATATCCCCTTCGTACCGGGCGAGTTCGGGGTCGTTGTAGCCGCCGAGAACGCTGCCACAGGCGTAAATTTGAGGGTTCGTGGTTTGCAGTCGCGGGTTGGTGCGGACGCGATGTCCCTGGCGGCGAATCCCCAGGGCTTTCCAGTCGATCTCGCGGGTTTGGGCTTCCCATCCCGCCGCGACGACGACGGCATCGGTTTCGAGGGCGCGATCGCCGGCTTGCAGCCAGGTGGTATCTTGGATGCGACGGGCTTGTAGGACGGGGGTACGCGTTAGGACGGTAACGCCACAGGCTTCGAGATGGGCGCGTACGAGCCTCGCCATTTGGGGATCTTCCTTGGGGAGAACTTGGGACGCTTCGGTGAGGAGCGCGACGTCAACGCCCAACCACGCGAAGGTGCGAGCGACGCTGACGGCGTGGGTATCGTTTCCGACGACGGCGATGCGAGGGGGAAGTTCGCTATGGAGAAGTTTTTCTAACGTGGTGAGGTCGTAGTAGGCGGTGTCTTCTAAGCCTTGAATGGGGGGAATGGTGGGTTTGGCGGACGGGGCTAGGAGATAGGCTCGCGAGGGAAACTTGCGTTCTGCGGCGATCGCGGTGAGTTGGGGTTGGGTGAGGAAGTCCACCTCGCCGACGATGACGTCGATCCCCTGCATGGCCAATCCGGCTGGAGAGCGCAACGCCTGTAAGTTTTCGGTGATTTCTCGGCAAATTCGCCAAACCCGATGGCGATCGATCCCGGAGGTGGCGGCGACTCCCCAAGCGTGCGATCGCTCTCGTTCTCGTGTGAGGCGTTGTAACTGTTCGAGCGCGATTTGCGAGGTTTGCACTTCCGCCCACACGGACTGCGGGGGTAAAATTAACGCCACCCTCGCGCCCCATCCGGCTGCTACTGATGCCGCTCGCATTCCCGCCGTGCTGTCTCCGACGACAACCCAATCGTACTCGACTCCCATGGTTTGACTTCCGTTGGCGATCGCTTGTAAGTCTCGACCTTGGATATTGTGACATCTTCCCGACGCTGACTCTACCGATACCGTGCGGGTCGCTCGACTTCGCGATCGCTGAGGGGGATGTGGAAACGCCAAGATTCCCCAGAAAGACATCGTTCTGGGTTTTCACCATCGCCGCAAGCGTCCTTTTCGTCGCCGTTCGATATTTCGGGCGGAATCTCTGTTTCTCAAATATTAAGCTGGTGGCGATCGGGCTGAGGTGTTCGCACTCGCTCTCGGGTACGAACCGGTTCGTGGGGACGTTGAAGGGGGTTTCGTGCAGGAGAGGAAATGTAAGATGATTCTAAATGCGATCGTCCATCCGATTCGATTTTCCCATCGTATGAATCCCTTCCGTCGTGCTGGATCGTTAATAGTCATAGAAGAGAGAAAATGGGCGATCGAAATCCAGACTAAATCCGATCGGATACTTTAAAATTTGCATCTATTTCGGATGTCTACATCAAATAAATGTTACTTTAATATAATATTGAAACATATGGAGATAAAGGCTAACCGATGAATGTTGAAGAATTTCTTAAAAGATATCATGCTGGAGAAAAAGACTTTAGAAGCATATTTCTTAGAGAGACTGATTTACAAAGATTAAATATCGTTGGAGCAAATTTCAAGAATGCAGAGCTATTAGGGGTTAATTTTGGTAGCTCTCGTTTATCTTATGCAGATTTTACAAATGCAAATTTGAGAGGATCTATTCTCAAGCCTTGCAACTTACAAGGAGCAAATTTTCAAAACGCCGACTTAAGACAGGTTTGCTTTCAAGAATCAAACTTGCGTGATGTGAATTTTAGTTTTGCAAATCTTGAAGGGGCAAATTTAGAGTCTACAGAATTAGACAATGTGAATTTCTATAAATCAAATTTAAGTCGTGCAAATTTTAGACAAGTTGACTTGGAAAAAACTCTCAACTTACATACTGCAACACTAGATCGAACAGTATTTGGTCGTTTAAGTATGATATCTCAAGGTTTTACTCATTATTCTAGCTCGGACAAATTTCGTAAATCCGAGCTTAAGTCAAATCAACTCATGAGGGAATATCGGGCAGGAAGAAGAATTTTTAGTGGATTGCGTTTAAGTGGAGTTAATTTGAGCCATGCAAACTTAGAAGGAATTATATTAAAAGGAGCAGATCTTCGTCAAGCTGATTTTACAAGTGCTAATTTAACGAACGCCGATTTAAAGCACGCCTTACTGACTGAATCCAACTTACAGAATTGTAATTTTCAAAGAGCTTGCCTGTCTGAAGCTGATTTATCTGGATCTAATTTACAAGATTCTCAACTCAGAGAGGCTGATGTAGACTTGGCTTTATTAGAAGTTGCAAATCTATCTCGAGCAGATTTGTTTGGAGCAAATCTCAACTTATCCTCTTTAGTCGGCTCAAATTTAACTGAAGCCAACTTAAGAGGCGCCGTGTTAACGGACGCCGATCTGACAGGAGCCGATCTAATTCGTGCAAATCTTATAGTAACAGACTTAACTGGAGCCAATTTAACTGAAGCGAATTTATCATATGCAAATTTACTACGAGCAAGCCTCGAAGAAGCTAATCTATTAAGAGCCGATTTAAATGGTGCGAGTTTTGAGTTTGCAAATTTCATTAAAACCAACTTTAGAAATGCAAGAAGATTTTGGGAAACTAATCGCTTTTATGCAACCTGTTGGAAAACAGTTTTGCCTAATGGAGAAATTGAGATGAATCCAGAACGTTTCTAAAATTTTTCCTAATTTCGTTAAGTGTCATTACCTAGTCCTAAAAGCATTGAATATGAATGCTTTTAGGGATCGATCGGGTTCAAAGTACGATCGACCAAATGAGCCAGTAAGGCTTCTAGTTCTTAACTTTTGAATAACTCTTTTTTATTCTTCCCAGGATTTATAGCTTCTATACGCTCTTCCAAATTTTTATCTAGATTGGTAAAGAAATCTAATCCTGTTAAATTTTCAACTCGATCGATAGATGTTCTCCATGAAAACCATGTTTTGGGAAATCGATCTTCAGGCAATAAGGGGTCGTTTGGAACTATTATTGCAATCGCATTAACAATTCCTCCTTGGCCAGTAGTCAAATTTTTGACATTTTTATTGATATTCTGATTGTCTAAAACTAGAGCTACTTTCCACATAAATTCAGGAAAATCAATTCCTGCTTTTTTTAGGTTTTTAAGAGGTTCTGAATCATAAATTATTCGTTTCTTTTCTTCATCAGAAAATGGAATACCACCAGCAAGTATATATATATCTTGTCCCGTTTTTGTTTCTATTTGCAAATACTTTTCTAGATCAGACCAGGGATCGTTTTCGTGGATAGATTCCTGTGGAAGAATATTAGACAAGATAAAGGTTGAATCTTGATCTTTTTGAGCTCGATTGCGATCGCTTGATGCAACTAGATGGCCTCTCTCGAATTTCAGTGGGAGGGATGAGTAGTTGCTGCTAATAGGTCTTTTGAAAGAGCTTCCACCAAAATCTTCGGTGGGTAAAGCAATGTCTTCTGCAAAGAATCTATTGTTTGGCCGAGTCGCTGGGGGATTCCCCCCTCCATCGTGCCATAAACTATTAAGCTGATAGCTAACCCAGTTTGGACTTTTAATATCCTTGTTAAAAGACAGCGAATAACTTGGCTTATGAATTAAGTAATTGTTAGCTGAATCAACATCAGTTGTAGCTTTTTGTTTGGTTTGTTCGTTTATTTTTAAGGTTGGAATACCAAATTTAAGATGATCGCTGCCAAATCCAAGATTATCAAAATAAACGGGAATTTTTCCCTCAACAGAAATCTCGATCTGTCCTTGGTGTCCTTGCAAATCCTCTGGCACATCTACATAAAATGTTTCAAATCCATGTCGAGCATAATCGACGCGATTGAACTGTCCTTGAGTAGGAATAGCACTGGGATATTCTGGAACTTGCGTATAGGTTCGTAAATCTACAGCAGGACGTTCTGCATTAAAATGATAAGCCTCTTCGAGCGGCAACGATTCACGTGGCTTATCAATTGGGTTTTGAATATCATATTCAAAAGGATTGGAGCTTTTAAGTTCCTTCCCATTAATAGATACTTTTACAAAGCTTGTTAAGTCATCGCTTTTTAACTTATCAGATTCAGGAACAAACAAATCGAATCGTAGTAAATCTTCAAAAGGAATTTTAGAATGATTATGCTTGGCGACTTCTCCAGGGTTTATTTCTATAGCATGACCTGCATGAGGCTTGATTTGTCCATTATCTTTTACAAGATTTATTTTTTCAAGGTGATCGATAAAGATTTCGTGCTTTTCAGCAATCTTCTGCAAGCTTATTTTTCGCTTTTTGTTAATTACTTTAAAACCTGATGTAGGCACAGAAGAGGAAGCGGAAGCTCGAACGATCGAGTCGTCTTGAGAACTGCCAACACTCTCATTATAAAAAGACCAGCCTGGAATTGCCCCTTCACGATTAAGGGTGCTGGCCATGGGCGAATCGGGAGCGGTCGTAATCTCAAAATTACCGTTGAAAACATCAGGAACCGCCGCATCCCCGCGATTTTCCTCACCATTAGTATTATCAAACGTCACTGGTTGGCGTCGGTCTAACCGAGCTTCCGGTCGTAAATCTTTGCCCCCTCCCAACACCGAGTAGAACCATCCCGTCCCGATCCCTTCATGAGGAGCAGACTCGTCCTCGAGCGCAAAGTTAGTCGCCGTATGGTCGGGAACGTACCAAGGATTCGCCAGACCGCTTTCAAATTCCGAGTTGTTTGCCAAATTCGGATCGAACAAATGCTCGTGGAAGCTGTCTCCCAAGCGGCGATACAGAGCCTCGGGGGCTTCCGTTTCCGAGAGATCGACCGTTCCGTCGTACCAGGACACCGTTCGACCGTGAACGGCTCCTCGTCCCAAGCCCAAAATCGCATCGGTTTCCCGCGTAAATCCAGCACGGCTATCTTCCCGACGAACGTTTCCACTCACCTCGGGTTGAACCGTTCCCCCCAAAAAGACATTGAGGTCGGCATCGGGAATCGCTCGTCCCGCTGGCGTTCCGGTGAGGTTGTTCCGAAGTTGGGGAACCGTTTGATAGTAGTTGTCGGCAAACGTCACGTTTTCCCACACCTGAATCTCAGGTTCGTAGAACGTGGGGAATCCGAATCCCGCAAACGACAAACTGGGTTGCTCGAAATCGTGAGGGTCGATGGTGGTCATCTGAAGGTCGCGAACTCCCGACCCCATCGCACCCCCCGCTTCGGGGAAATGTTTACCGAGACGCTGAATCATTTCGCTGTTGACGACTGTACCGCGACTGAAGCCAATAAAGTGTAGCGGCGAATCGAAAACCTTACCGTGTTGGGTGACCTATTCTCCGGTCGTTACATCGAGTTCGGCATCTCCCCCGAGGCTTCGATCGAGATCGACGAGAGCCGCAAAGAATACATCGGCGGCAGCTTCGCTAAACCCAGAATCGGGAATATAGGATTGAGAACCTTCCGACCAATCTGGCAACAGCACCAGCGGTTGACCGAGATAGCTGCTCGGTTCGACGTTCGGACGCGGAGCGCCAGATTCGTCGATCGCATCCCATTCTCCCGTATCGCTGTTGTAGCGCATAATCAGGCCGTCTCCCCCAGCGCTGGCAATATTTCCCGCCAAGTTGTAGATGTTGTCGGGGATGCCCTCGGGGGCTGTCGGAAGCCGGAAGCCGTGAGTGAGAACCGTAACGCTGCTGAACGTGAACGGAGACGTGGTTTCCAGAGGATGTACGCTGAGCTGTTCGACATCCTCATCGAGAATTTTTCCGGTTTTATCGAGAGCTTGTACCGCCCAGTGATAGGTTTGTCCTGCCGTTAACTGGCGATCGTCCGGTAGCGTCAACTGCGTCGCCGTATTGGGTGGAGCGCCTTCTGAGGTGGCCAGTGGAGTCGAACCGTCATAACCGTACCACTGTCCGTCTCGCCAGGTTGCCGTGAGAATCCGACCGGGATTGAAATCGTCGTAACCGTTCCAATCTCGCGTTAGCAGTTCTGCCCTTTCTGGCACATTTAACACATCGAAGATCGTACGAGACGAGCCGACAGTTTCTCCAGTAAAGTCCCACCAATTCACGACGTTATCCCCAGGGAACAACCCTTCTCCTTCCTCAAAGGTACTGACAAATACGTGAATTTCCGAAATGTCGTCCTCGTCGATTTCTTCAAAATCCCAAGTTAACGTCGGCGTGAGATCGTCGCCGGGGGCTGCATTCAACGACACGACATCGACTGTCGAAGCCACTGTGACACTGTAATCTTCACCGTCTGTCGTTATGGGAGCCAAAGGATCGTCCGGATCGACCTCGTAGCGCCGTTCTCCTGTGATTGGGTTGTCTGTGGTTTTCAACCGTCCCGCCAGGAAAATATTCGGATTGAGTTCCTCAATCGGTTGAGAGCGCAAGTCCTCCCAATGACTCGGGTTACTCGCCGTTGCCAACATCTGCTCGACATCGAAAACGAAGGTACTTTCGAGTCCCGGATAGGCAGCGTACAAGGCTTTTCCATCGCCGGAGAGCGCCACGCCGTTGACCCGAGCTTCGGGGAGCGATCGCGTCCCCGCCACCAACTGCGGGTTGTCGCTGAGGGCGTCTTTAATAATGCCGATGTTGCCTTTACCGTTCCAACCGGGGAGTCCGAGACCCAAGGCGCGATAGTTATGACCGGCGACAAAGGCGTAGTGAGTGTCTTCGTAAGGAACCACAACCACTTCAACGGCTTCGTTG